>JAFYNA010000081.1 GCA_017549925.1 Clostridia bacterium
CCAAGGACCCCAAGATCACCATCGAAGGCAAGACCGCTGTCCCCGCCTACCTTTACGTAGAGATTTGCCCTGATCTGCCCGCCAACGTGACTTATGGAATAATGTCCCACTGGAAAGCTTTGGGCATCAAAGGCCCCCACGGCGGCGATGTCTACGTTTATGCTTTTCCTGATGGAACTGTCATCATCTTGGATGGAACTGTCAAAGATCTGACGATCCGCATTATTGACAAAGATACCCTTACCGTCAGCGATCAGCTTGACCGTGGAACCACTGCCACCATGACCTTCTACGGCTACATGGCACAGCAGGTCTCCGGCCGTGACGAAAAAACTGCTTTCAACAATGAATTTATGCCCACTCCCTGACCCTATAGAAAGGACGGCACACCGCCATGCAAAAGCTCTTCCAAAAATTCCATAACCGCGTCCTGCCCTTCTTTTTGGCAGTGCTGATGTTGGCGTCCACCCTCCCGCTGAACGTGCTTTCCACCGGCAGAGGCGCAGCCACCGAAGGAACGGCAAACGGCACTCCCTCTCCCGATGGATACATCTACGATTACGATACCTTAAAGATCACCAAGGACGGCAAGGAGACCTACGCTATGGATCTCCTCAGCTACGAAAAAATCACTATCTCTGCCGATGGTGTCGAAGAAAAGGCTACCTACCAGTGGCAGATCCTGCATAACGAAAAAGAGAACGTCTGGATCGACATCTACGATGCCACATCCGAGGATCTCTCCGTCACCTTGGCGCTCCTTGGCAACCTCCTGCGGGATGACAACACCGCAAAGCTCCGTTGCCGCGCCTATACCGAGGACTACGCCTACCTCACCTCTCCCATCACCGTCACCGTCAAAGAACCCGCCGAAACCAAGATCACTCTCCCCACCCAAAATGTGGAGAATCCTTCCTTCAATGCTGAGGGGGACGAGCCCGAACATCCCGAGTTCGTCACCGTTACCATTGAATACATGCTTGTAAGATACATCAAGGAGAATGGCGCATACACCGAAGCCCCGGAGGTAGAGGCTTTCAGCCCCTACATCGCTACTCTGGCGTACAACAGCTCCTTGAGCACCACCGTTGATAACCCCAGCATCGTTGGTTTTACCCCTTATTTTGTAGAAGATGGTACGGAAACCTCTTGCGAGGAGGTAACTATCGACCTCTCAGCGATCAAAGAAGACGTTACCTATAAGGTGCTGTATAAGCCTTCTGAAGACGTATCCTACCGCGTGCAGTATCTTTTCCAGAATATCTATGACGACCTCTATTCCGAGGATAAAACCGTAACAGGTACGGATTCCAATGGCGATCCCATCACCGGCGCGCCCTATTTGGGAAAAGGCACCACCGGACTCCCTCCTTCCAAAGGCGTTGACGGCGTTGAATTCGAAGGCTTCACTGCCCTGTACTACCAGCCCGACACCATCGCTGCGGACGGATCCACCGCTTTTGAAGTATACTTTGAGCGTAATTACTACCTTATGGAGTTCGATTGTAACGGCGGCTACGGCGTTAGTACCATCTACGTCCGTTACGGCACCTACGTGTCTATTCCCACCCCCGTCCGTCCCGGCTATGTGTTTGCCGGCTGGGATTTAGCGGAAGAGGTCGAGGAAGACGGGAAACTCGTGGACAAATACGATGGAGTTTCCGATTCTTTGCTTTCCTCCATGCCTTCGTACAACTCCAAATACAAAGCGATTTGGTCAACGGCCGACACCACTTATACCGTAGTATACTGGGCGAAGAATGGGGAAGACCTTGCTTATTTAGGAAGCCGTGTTGTAGAGGCTGAATCCGGAACTTATGTTTCGGGAACGGCGGATTTGACCACAAACCTAAATTTGTGCGGTAAGATTGAACACTCTCATGGAGACGACTGCGGTTATTCCTGCTCAGAAACAACACATGTTCACGATGGCGTTTCTTGTATTTGCAAGGAAAGTCAAACTGCCTGCGCTTCACACACCATAGGTTGCTATAGCTTCAATGGAATAGTGTTGCTTAATTACTCGGAAAAAACGCCAAGCAATCCTGAGCACCAGTTCGATTGTACATATGATGGTGTTACTTTCGGGATATATAAAGGTAGTTTTGGGCAGAGGTATATCCAAGTCGACGGCAAGTATTATGAAATTAAATCAGAAAATACAAACGAGGGTAAAAATTTCTCTTTTTCTTACCAATGTCATGTTCATACGGATGCTTGTTGTACTGTGGGTTCTCACGTTCATCAAGTTTCCTGTTATGCTTGTGGTGTAGAAGAGCATGCCCATACAGAGTCTTGTCGTCTTTCTGATGTTTCTCGTTTGCAGTATGTTGAATCGGATCAAAACCGGCTTGTATTGGGTGATGGTTCTACCATTGTAAATGTTTACTACCAATATAAATATTACACACTGAGATTTTATTATGCGGCAACCACCGGAACCGGAACAGATTCTGATGGCGACGATGTTCCGGATACCTATCCCTCTGTCCAAATCATTGGTGGTTCTTCCTATTCTTTTGGTGCGGCAGGTGCGAATACATCCAGCGACACTACACTGCTTGACAATATATATAGTACCGATCAGGTCGGAACTATTACCAAACTGCCCCAACTTAACGCAGTCGGCAAGGCTAGAAACTATACGTTGGGTACCCTAACCTCCGGCACCAGAACTTATCATTACATTGAGTTTACTGCGTATTACGGCCAGGACATTTCGAAACTGTGGCCCTGTGCGGTATTTGAGTCTTCCACCCGAACATCAATATCAAATAACTCCAACGGTTGGACGGGAGACCAAGCGTTTGTAAGTGCTTGGAACGGTGAACACCACGTATATTATTCTCAGCATAATTCCAACCAGACCATCAAGGGTAAGTACGAGAAGTTGGATTATCAACTTTTGTTTGATTCGCAATTCACCGATGAAAGCACTGTGTCTTATCTGTGCTTTTGGGAGAATGGTGCCGGTGGCATATCCTGGAATATTCCCAAACTGTATAAATACAGAATTTGGGTTTCGGTTGTTAAGAACGAAAATACCGCCGGTCTCACCACAAAAGTTTATAATGGTGTTACGTATAAGCTGATTGACGAATACGAGACCTGTGACGACTCAAAAGACTATGCTCACCAAACACAGCCTGCTCTTGAAGGTTATACGCCTGTTGCTAAGGTCGGTAATGTAATTACATTAACTCAAGAACAGAAAACAAGATATTCCGAGGGACATGAGATTCACCTATATTATAGCACCAATTCATCGCAATTGTCCCTATTTAATTTCAACCATACGATGGCAGAGCAAGGGGGAGCGGACGTATCGTTTGGCACCTCCTTGGCCCAATACCAAATTTCCAAGGCTGAAATGGAGAGCAAATACTATCCTAACGGTCTTGAGCCCGGTGCATATGAGTTCGCAGGTTGGTACACCACTGCAGCCTTTTATGAGGGTACAGAGGTGAACTGGCCAACTAGCACTATGCCCGACGGAAACCTCACCCTATACGCCAAATGGGTTCCTGTACAGCGTAACGTCTACTTCTTCGAGGACTTGAATGACCTTCAGGCCTTTGAAGATGACGGGAACAAGGCCCACTGCTGGCAGCCCTCCACGCTTATTTCGTATCCTATCATTGTAGAGCATGGTACTCTGCTGGGCACCACCTACAACTACATTCCTACCCGTGCCGGCGTGGAAAATCCCTCGGATTATCATTTCGTCGGTTGGTTCTACTTCGATGAAACCGGCAAAAAGAAATTTGCGCCGGACTCCATGGAGGTTGACCGTGACCTCTATCTGTTCGCCGAGTGGAAGACCTCTTTGCCTACCACCTACCACATCGAGTTCGAGGCATGGAGGGATTCCGGCGGCACGAAAACCAAGATAGAAACGATTGCCAACGCCTTGGAGGATTATTCCACCGCAGGCAAAACGGTCACCTTTGATGCAGCAGGCGGCACCCGTCTGTACGATCTGAGTGGCACAGGCGGCACCAACTACCGCGAGAGATGGTTCCCCGAGACTGCGTCTCACTCCCTGTTGATGGATGCCGACTCCGAAAACAATACCTACACCTTCCGGTATTTCAACAAGGAGTACATCAATTACAAGGTGATCTACAAGGATCGCGTTTCAGGCAAGATCCTTGGTGAATCTGAGGTGGAGCCGACCCACAAGGCCATCGTTACCGTAAAGTACAAGCCCTTCGAGAACTATTATCCCGAGCAGTACTATATCGAACGACCCATCGCTTACGACCCCACGGACTACACCATTCCCGGAAACGAGAAACACGTGTTGGAAGAGAATATCATCTACTTCTATTACATTCCCGATACCGAGCACGCCCCCTACCACGTGAAGCATTTCAAGGAAAACGTAGCAGGTGACGACTACGATCTGGCAAAGTCCTACCAAGGCATCGCAGACCTGAACAAAAAGATTACAGAGCCCGTTTCCGAATACACCGGTTTCGTTTTTGATCATGCTGAGGTTTTCCATTATTCTAAGAACTCTGCCGGGGATTGGATAAAGGATGCCGATCCTCAGGTGATTACCAATGTCAACGCCGTCACCGGTACGGTTACCTTAGGCGGCTTGGACATTGAGATCTACTACAAGCGTATAGAAGTAGGCTATACCGTCCGCTATATGCTGTACGGTACCACCACGGTATTGGAGACCGTGAAGGCGCCTCCCGTAGACAAAGCTACCTTCGGCTCCGATATTTCCCATACCGCTCCCGCCGAACTGCAGATCGGTGAGGTCAAGTATACTTATTATTTGGACAATTCCACAGAGCCGGATCGCGCCCAAAGCATGACCATCCGGGAAAATGCCGCAGATAACGTCCTGACCTTCTACTACAAAGAGAAGACCGTTCTGGTCAATTATCACGTGGTATGTACCGTTCCCTCCTTGGTTCCGAATAATGCTGTCTCTCTTGCAAACGAGCGTGCCGCTACTCCCGCCGGCCTTGCGGGTTCAACTGCAATGCCCGGCACAGGCTTTACCTTCAAGGGCTGGTTTATGGATGCGGCGTGTACCACGCCTGTTCCCACCGAATGGCTCGTCACCGATAAGCATCTGAAGCCTTTGGTGCTGGCCGATAGCGACAAGGATGAGAAAGAACACTTTTACGCCCTCTTCGAGCCGATTTACGGTGCATTGAAGATCACCAAAGGAATCGACGGAACGGGTGCCACAGGCGCCACCTTCCTGTTCCGCGTGCAAGGGACGGATACCAACAACAAGCACATCGATATCATCGTATCCATTCAGGACGATACGAAAGACCCCGAGACCGTCCTTTTGAACAACGTTCCCATCGGCAACTACACCGTCACGGAACTCACCGATTGGTCTTGGGAATTTACCGCCAATACCGAGGAACTCACCGTCACGGTGGAGAAGGATAAAACTGCAGAAGTGTCCTTCACCAACACCCCCAACCCGTCCAACTGGCTTTCCGGCGAGACGGTAAACGAGAACCAATTCAAGGTTACACCCACCCCGTAACGAAAGGAGGCGTACCCAATGCCGACTCAATCCAAACGTAAGCGTATTTTGCCCGTTTTCCTCGCCGTGCTGTTTGTCATCGCGGTGACCGTGGCAACGGTGTACGCCTACCTGAAGACTTCAACTCCCGCTGTCGAAAACACCTTTAGCGCCGCTCAAGATCCCGAGGCCACCATCACGGAGTCCTTTGATCCCAACACGGAAAAGAAGAACGTCGCCGTGAAGGTAGGGGACACAGGCTACTCCGTCTACGTCCGCGCCGTCATCGTGGTGACGTGGAAGAATGCGGAAAACGGGGACGTCCTGGCAATCAAACCCGTCGCGGGCACCGATTACGAAATCAGCCTGAACGACTCCGAGTGGTTTGAAAAAGACGGCTTCTATTACCACAAAGCTGCTGTGGAGAGCGGAGACTCTACCGCCGTACTCATCAACAGCTGCGCACCCATCGACGGCAAAACTCCCGCAGGCTACGGCCTGAATGTGGAGATCGTTGCCCAGACCATCCAGGCGGCAGGCAAAACCGATGCAGGCGATATCCCGGCTGTCACCAAAGCTTGGAAAGTCAAAGTTGATTCCAACGGCAAACTTACGAAAGAATAACCAAAGCAAGGGCTTCGGATCATTCCGCAAGCCCTTGTTTTTTTAAAATGATTTTTTTATCAACTCTGTTCCATAACCCTTGACGGTAACACCCTTTCGTGATATACTACGTATAAAACAGATCATATCGGAAAGAAACTGTTTGTTTTGAATTTTACATATGGGGAGGCAAACATGTCCCTTTTTAACGGAAAAACGTTAATGATCACCGGCGGTACCGGCTCCTTCGGTAACACCGTGCTGAAGCATTTTCTGCATACCGACATCGGTCAGATCCGTATCTTTTCCAGAGATGAAAAGAAGCAGGATGATATGCGCCACGATTTGCAGACGCGTTTCCCCGAGTATGCGGGGAAGGTAAAATTCTTCATCGGCGATGTTCGCGACGTTCGATCCGTGCGGGACGCTGTGTACGGTGCGGACTATATTTTCCACGCCGCTGCCTTAAAGCAGGTTCTCTCTTGCGAGTTCTTCCCCATGGAGGCGGTGCGCACCAACGTAGAGGGCACGGATAACGTCCTCCACGCCGCCATCGAGGCAGGTGTCAAGCGTGTTGTCTGCCTTTCCACCGACAAGGCGGCATATCCCATCAACGCCATGGGCATCTCCAAGGCAATGATGGAGCACGTGGTCTATGCCAACGCCCGCGTTGCAGCAGAGAGAGGAGATACCGTCATCTGCTGTACCCGCTACGGCAACGTAATGTGCTCCCGCGGTAGCGTCATCCCGCTGTTTATCGATCAGATCAAGGCGGGCAACCCTATCACTATCACCGATCCCAACATGACCCGCTTCCTGATGAATTTGGACGAAGCGGTGGATCTTGTCAAATTCGCCTTTGAGCACGGAAACCCCGGCGACCTGTTCATCCAAAAAGCGGATGCCTCTACCATCGGTGACCTGGCAAAAGCCGTCCAGCAGCTCTTCGGCGACACGGGCACTAACATCATTGGTTCCCGCCGCGGCGAGAAGCTCTACGAGACCTTGATGACCCGTGAGGAACGCCTGCGCAGCGAAGATATGGGTCAGTATTTCCGGGTTGCGGCAGATAATCGCGATCTGAACTACGATAATCTCTTTGTTCGAGGAGATGGGCAAACCATGGCAGAGGAGGTCTATACCAGCCATAACACCACTCGCCTGAACGTAGAAGAAACCGTCCAAAAGATCCTCACCACTGATTACGTCAAAGAACAGCTGGCAAGAAAATGAGTTTCCTGCACCACCGTGGTGAAAAATGCTCAAAAAATCAAAATCCGGAACGAAAGATCCTTGCCTACACGGCAGAGATTTTTCCCAAACATTTCCAATCATAAAAATCTCCTTTTTTCTCATACTAACAGCGAGGGAAAACCTCTGACAAACAATGACAAACAAAAAGGAGAATAGACATGGCAAACAACAAGACTCTTGTTCCCGAAGCAAAGTCCGCACTTGACAAGTTCAAGATGGAGGCGGCAAGCGAAGTGGGCGTAACTCTGAAGCAGGGCTACAACGGTGACCTGACCGCAAAGCAGGCCGGCTCCGTTGGCGGCCAGATGGTCAAGAAAATGATCCAGAGCTACGAGACCAACATGAAGGGCTAATCGTCGAACGAAATTCGATTTTGAAAAAAGGGGCACGTACCGCAAAAACACGGTATGCGCCCCTCCTTCTTTTTCCTTGACAATTTCCCCGGGCTGTGATATACTAAAAACACGTTCCACAATCATACCGAGGAAATATTCTATGAAAAGAACAACACAACTGCTTCTTACTGCCCTTTTGGCGGGGAGCTTACTTCTTGCATCCTGTGCGCCCGGGGAAGTGGAGACCTCTGCTGTCCCCGATGTGAGCGACACAGAGCCCGCGCCCTTTGTCCCCCCTGCGGAGACCCCTGCCACCTGGTCTGAATTCGATTTGAATACAAGCTGGCTGGAGACCGATCCCCATATCGAGCTGACGGAGGGGAACACCCGTACTGAGTGGCCCGGTGCCAAGCTGGTTGGCGGAGATCTGTACATCAAGCAGCCCGGCACCTATGTTCTTTCCGGCACCCTGAACGGGCAACTCTTCATCTCCGTGGATAAAACCACCAAGGTGCATTTGGTGTTCAAAGGATTTACGGTGCACGAGGAGGGTTTAACTCCCATCCTGTGTGAGCGGGCAGACAAGGTTTGCATCACTCTGGCCGACGGCACGGAAAACTATGTCAACGATCTGCATTCCGGTTTTGTGGACGGCGGAACCCCGCCCGACGGCAGAAATGCAGGCGCCATCCACGCTAAGATGGGCTTGACCATCAACGGCAACGGTTCTCTTACTGTGAACTCCACTTACAGACACGGCATTGTCAGTAACTCCAACCTCCGCATCGTTTCCGGCGATATTACCGTAAACGCCGTTGAAGAGGGCTTGAAGGGCAAAGAGTCCGTTTCCATTCGCGGTGGTAATATTTCGATCGCCTCTTGCGACGACGGCATCAAGGTCAACCAGGCGGATGAGGAGGATCAAGGCTTCTTCGCCATGGAGGGTGGAACCGTTAAGATCAACACAGAGGCGGACGGTATCGACGTGATCAAATACGTCCGTATCGTAGGCGGTTCCTTGCAGGTGCAAAGCTTTGACCACGCCATCGTTACCGACGGCTCCGTTTCCATTGCGGGAACCCCTACCATCCGACTCCATGCCGACAGCGGCAAGGCGGATTCCGATGCCAAGGGCATCAAAGCGGATGGGGACGTCACCGTGGAAGGTGGAACTCTGCTGATTACCAAAGCCTTTGAAGGCATCGAATCCAAAAACGCTTCCGTACGCATCGCAGGCGGAAGAGTGGTGGTTCACGCCACCAACGACGGCGTCAACGGCGGTAGCTTGATCTCCGTGGAGGGCGGCTCCCTTCACGTGGTTTCCGGCGGCGACGGATTGGACAGCGGCGGGAATATCCGCTTTGCAGGCGGCTCTACCGTGATCTGCAGTTCTCCCTCCAATGCATATGCCCCCATGGACGTTCCGGAAGGCTCTGAGATCCTCACAGACGGCGGTTTCGTTTTGGCGTACGGTTCGTTGAATGCCGTACAGTTCCCCTCCCAGAGCTCCGCACAGCCCTTCTTGGCGGCTACCGTGTCCATGAAGCAGGGCACCGTCTACGCCCTGCGGGATAAGGATGGCAACAATGTGGTTACCTTTACTGCCAAAGAGAATGCGTTGACTCTGTGCGTCTCGTCTTCCGATCTGACGGCAGGGGAGTACACCCTTTACAAAGACGTCACCCCCGAGGGCAACGAAACCGATGGTATCTATGCCTCCTCCAACGGCGGCGAGGCCGTAGAGACCTTCAGTATTTCTTGATGTTATAAAGAAAGCGTACGATTTTCACCGTACGCTTTTTCTATGCTTTGTTATGCCAAGCTATACTTTTCTCTGTACTGCGCCAGCAATGCGCGGTACTCTTCGCTTTCGGTGCGAACGCTTGCCAGATAGCGGTGCATATCCAACTCGTCCTTGCTGGTCTCCAGAACACAGCCTGCGATGTTGGAGCAGTGGTCGGAAACGCGCTCCAAGTCGGTTAGCACGTCGGACAGCACGAAGCCCAGCTCAATGGTGCATTCACCCTTCTGCAAACGCAAGGTGTGGTTCAAACGGATCCGCTCACGCAGATCGTCGATCACCTGCTCCAAGGGCTCAACGCGAACAGCGGCGGAAAGATTGCTTTCACTGAAGGCCTTTTCAGCAAGATCCATGATCTCAATAACGGCACCCTTCAAAACGTTCAGCTCGGCGGTGGCACGATCGGAGAACCTCAGGTTCTTTTCCTGCAGCTCCTGCGCGGATTCCATCACGTTTACCGCGTGGTCGGAGATACGCTCAAAGTCACCGATCACACGCTGGATCTTAGCCGCCTCGGCACTTTCATCCTCAGAGAGCGCGCCGGAAGCCAGCTTCATCAAATAGGAACCGGTTCTGTCCTCGTAGCGGTCGCCTTTGTTTTCCGCATCCTCGATCTTCGTTACCACGGAGGTGTCGTATTTATCCAGCAAGCCGATGGCGTCCTTCATAGCGGTCACAGACAGGGAAGCCATCCCGCGCACGGTCTCCTCGCACTGCGCCAGCGCGATGGCGGGGCTGGCCAAAAGGTGCTCGTCCAAAAGACGGAACTCGTCCTCGTCCTGCTTGTCCTGCACGGTCATTACAGCAAGCTTTTCCAGCAACTTACCGATGGGCAGGAAGATCAAGGTACCCAGCAGATTGGTCACAGTGTGAACCACTGCAATGCCGATCTTGTCCAGCACCATATCATAGAAGCCAAAGGACATAAATGCGTGGAGCACGTAGAAGGCAACGCCGATGATGGCGGTGTTTAAGATGTTAAAGTACAAGTGAACCAGGCCGGTGCGTTTTGCATCGCGGGAGGCACCGATGGTAGAGATCATTGCGGTGATACAGGTACCGATGTGCTGACCCAGAATAATGGGGAATGCCACAGAGAAGGTCATGACACCGGTGGAGCTGAGCGCCTGCAGAATACCTACAGAGGCAGAAGAGGACTGGATGATGGCAGTGAATATCGTACCCACCAGAATACCCATAATGGGATTGGTAAAGGTGGTGAGAATGCTCTGGAACTCGGGCAGCTCACGCAGACCTTCCACAGCACCGGACATAGTATCCATACCGAACATCAAAACGGCAAAGCCCAAGAAGATCATACCCAGATCCTTCTTGCGGCGGCTCTTGCTCATCATAACGAAGACAATACCCACCAAGGCAAGAACGGGGCAGAAGGAGGAGGGCTTCAAAAGCTTCAGATAAACCGTTGCGTCGCCGATATCGTCCATAGCCACCAGCCAGCCGGTGATGGTGGTACCTACGTTGGCACCCAGAATAACGTTAACGGATTGGCGCAGGGTCATCATACCCGCACCCACGAAGCCGACTACCATAACGGTGGTGGCAGAGGAAGACTGAATAATGGAAGTGACGATCAAACCAACCAAGAAACCCTTGAGGGGGTTGTCGGTAATTTTGGTCAACAATGCTCGCAAACCGCTGCCGGCGAATTTTTCGAGATTGTCACCCATCAGGTGCATACCCAATAGGAACATACAAAGTCCGCCTATCAGGTTCAATACGTCAAAAAGATCCATAAATCGACCGTCCTTTCGGTGAATGAAGAATTTTCAAATAACTTCGATTTTATTATACAAGATAACAAATAAAAATGCAAGATGTTTTAACAAAAAAAGAACTTAAGAAACGGTAAAAAATGCGAAGGACTTTTTTCACAAAATCCTTCGCATAGTGTTCCCGTTTTTTATTTTTCGTAGACGGAGGGCTTCAAAACGCCGATGTAGGGGAGATTGCGGTACTTCTCCGCAAAATCCAAGCCGTAGCCCACCACAAACTCGTCCGCGCATACAAAGCCGACGTAATCCGCCTTGATCTGCGCGGTACGTCTTGCGGGTTTATCCAGGAAGGCACAGATCTTCACCATGGCGGGCTTGCGCTTCTCCAGCTCGTTCTTCAAGAGATACAGAGTATTGCCGCTGTCGATAATATCCTCCACGATCAGGATGTTTCTTCCCTCCAGATTGGCATCGGTATCCTTCTTGAACACCAGCTGCCCCGGAGTGGTGCCCGCACCGTAGGAGGAAACGATCATGAACTCAAGCTGTGCCGCCAGATCCAACTCTCTCATCAGATCAGCGTAGAAGATGATCGCACCCTTCAAAATACCGATGACGATGGGCATGCTTCCCTCAAAATCCTTGGTGATCTGCGCACCCAGCTCTTTCACTCTGGCGCGGATCTGTTCTTCGGAGTAAAGAATTGTTTTGATATCCTCATGCATTGCGTTCATAGCTCGAAATTCTCCTTTATACATACATGAAATCATTATAACTTATCCGACACAAAAAGTCAAGAAGAACTTGATTTCTGCGGCAAAATATGATATACTTCAAGGGAAAAATCAAAGGAAGGGGTATGGATATGAAAGAGATCTTCTCCCGTGGAGCCTCCTTGCTGGGCGAGGACGGAATTGCCCGTTTGCGCGCCTCCAGAGTTGCCGTATTCGGCGTAGGCGGCGTGGGTGGATTTGCCGCGGAAGCTCTTGCCCGTTCCGGGGTGGGAGCCCTTGACCTCATCGACCACGATACCGTTTCCCCCTCCAATATAAACCGTCAGATCATCGCATTGCACTCCACCGTGGGGCGCAAGAAGGTGGAGGTCATGGCAGAGCGGATCGCCGACATCTGTCCCGACACCGTTGTGCGCACCTACGATACCTTTTATCTGCCCGAGACGGCCCGGCTGTTCGATTTCTCCGATTACGATTACGTGGTGGACGCCATCGACACCGTTTCCGGCAAGATCGCCTTGGTAATGCAGGCCAAGGAGGCGGGCACGCCCATCATTTGCGCCATGGGAGCTGGGAACAAAACCGATCCTTCCGCCTTCCGCGTGGCGGATATTTCCCAAACCAAGGTGTGTCCCCTTGCCAAGGTCATGCGCGTAGAACTGCGCAAGCGGGGAATCAACCATCTCAAGGTGGTCTATTCCGAGGAGTCTCCCTTACAGCCCTTGGTTTCCGGTGTACCCGGATCCTTGGCCTTCGTCCCCTCTGCGGCAGGGCTTATGATGGCAGGGGCAGTGGTGATGGATCTCGCCGCGGTCGACCTTGACGCCCGCAGGAAAGGAGCCCGTCCGTGACCCTTTTCAAGCTTTTAAACGCCTCCTCGCAGGCCACCCCTTTGGCGGAAGAGTCCGCCTCCACCCCTTGGTTCTTTTGGGTGATTGTGGGTGCCTTGGGAGTAGGCTTCGCGGTGATGATCGTCCAGAATTTCGTTGTCAAAAAAGAAGAATACTATAAATAATTTCGCTTTACAATCAAAACACAACCATAGATCGGAGGAATCCCTATGAGCAACAGAAAATACGACGTGATCGTTCTGGGTGGCGGTCTTTCCGGCTGCGGTGCCGCACTTGCCGCCGCAAGAAACGGTGCCAAGACCCTTTTGGTGGAGCGTATCAACGCTTTGGGCGGCGCGCCCTGCACCATGGGTGTCAACCCCTTCATGTCTTACAAGACCAGAAATCCCGAGACCGGTGAGATTATCCCGCTGTCCCGCGGTATCTTCGCAGAGATCGAGAACAACCTGCGCAACGCAGGCGCCATGTATAATAACGCCTTCAACGCAGAATGGTTGAAGATCCTCTTGAACCGCATGATGGCAGACTCCGGTGTGGAGCTTCTCTTCAACTCTGTTTCCGCCGCCGTAAAGCGGGAGGGCAACCGCATCACCTCCGTTACCGTTGCCAACAAGTCCGGCTTGGTAGAGCTGGAGGCTTCCTATTTCGTGGATTGTACCGGCGATGCCGACGTGGCTTTCTTAGCGGATTTTCCTTTCCGCCTGGGCAGACCCGGGGATAAGCTTTGCCAGCCCATGACGCTGTGCTTCCAGATCTGCAACGTGGATCACGAGGTCTTCTGCAAGGAACAGCACAACATCATCCCCCTTTGGCAGGCTGAGCACGCCAAGGGCTATATCAAGAACCCCATGACCGAGATCATGGTCTTCCGCACCCCCATCCCCGGCGTGGTACAGCTCAACGCCACCCGTATCGTCAAGAAGAACCCCACCGATTGCTGGGAGATCACCCAGGCGGATATGATCGCCAGAGAGCAGGTGGTAGAGCTTTACGACTTCCTGCGGAACCATGTTCCCGGCTTTGAGAACAGCCATATCGTTGCCTCTGCGCCCCAGACCGGTGTGCGTGAAAGCCGTATGATCGACGGTGAGCATATCCTTTCCGCCGAGGAATTGAAGGATTGCATCAAGTTTGAGGATCGTATCGCCGCAGGTAACTACGATATCGATATCCACAACCCCGAGGGCTCCGGCACCTCCCACTACTTCTTCCCCCAGGGACAGTATTACACCATTCCGTACCGCTCCCTGATCCCCAAGGATGCAGAGAACCTGCTGGTGGCAGGCAGATGTATCTCCACCACCCACGAGGCGCAGGCTTCCATCCGTATCCTGCCCATCGTCTGCACTCTGGGCGAGGCCGCCGGCACCGCCGCCGCCATCGCTTGCAAGAGCGGCTGTAACGTCAAGGACGTGGACGTTGCAACCCTCCAGGACACTCTGACCAAAGCAGGCGCATTTATCGGATAATAACATTATGAGGGAGGGGACTTTTGAAAAAGTCCCCTCCCTCATGCTCCCACCCTCAAAACTTTTCCCTTCAAAACCCGTATTCAACGGGTTTTGGCAATACGGTTTTCTTAGGGGTCAAATGGGACCTTCTTTTTCCCAAAAGAAGATCCCCTTTTCGTTCGCTTATTAAATTCTGAACAACAAATCCGTATACGTAGGCATGGGCCAGTAATCGGAAGGCATCTTTGCCTCTGCCAGATCCACTGCAACGCGGACGGACTGCAAAGCGGTAACCACCTTGTCGCGGTAGAACTCCGCCTGAGCGTGGACGTCGTTCATGGTACGCGCCTGCGCGGTCAAGGACTCCAGCACGCGAGTGTTGTCAAAGATACGGTCACAAAGCTGGATCAGCTCCGTTTTTACCTGCTTCTCGTACTTGGTCTGCTCGCCCAGAACGCCGATGTAAGCGTTGATAGCGGGCAGGATCTCACGGTTCAGCATTTCCAGCGCGGTCAAAGCCTCTACGTTGATGTTCTTGCTGTAGTTTTCCAAAGAGATCTCGTATCTGGAGTGGATCTCCTGACGGGAATAGATCCCGTGGTTCACGTAAAGCTCGATGTTCTTCTGCTCCAGCATCTGAGACAGACCTGCCACGGTGGACTTCAAATTCAAAAGTCCGCGCTCCTTAGCCTCCAGCTCCCACTCCTCGGAGTAGCCGTTGCCGTTGAAGATGATCCGCTTATGGTCACGAATTACTTCGCGGATGATCTCACGCACGTCTTCCATCACGTGCTCCGCCTTTTCCAAGCGGTCTGCAAACTGTCCCAGAACCTCCGCCATAGCGGTGTTCAAAATGGTGTTGGGCTGTGCAATGTTCTGAGAAGAGCCCAGCATACGGAACTCAAACTTGTTACCGGTAAAGGCCAGGGGAGAGGTACGGTTTCTGTCGGTGTTATCCTTGGGGAAGGAGGGCAGAACGTGCACACCCAGCTCCATAGCGGAAACAGGTGCATCCTCGTGATGGGTGCCCTTCTCGATATCCTCCAAAATAGCGGTCAGCTCGTCTCCCAAGAAAATGGAGATGATGGCGGGAGGCGCCTCGTTTGCGCCCAAACGGTGATCGTTCCCCGCGCAGGCAATGGAAGCTCTCAAAAGTCCCTGATAATCGTCCACCGCCTTGATGAACGCCGCCAGAAACAACAGGAACTGGGCGTTCTCACCGGGAGTCTTACCGGGATCCAAAAGGTTCTTTCCCGTATCGGTGGAAAGGGACCAGTTGTTGTGCTTACCGGAGCCGTTTACCCCTTCAAAGGGCTTCTCGTGGAGCAGACACATCAGACCGTGCTTGGGAGCGATGGAGCGCATCAGCTCCATGGTCAGATGGTTACCGTCTACGGCAATGTTGGTGGTGGAGTACAGGGGAGCCAGCTCGTGCTGTGCGGGAGCCGCCTCGTTGTGCTTGGTCTTCGCCAGCACGCCCAAACGCCAAAGAGCCTCGTCCAGATCCTTCATAAACGCCGCAACTCTGGGCTTGATGGCACCGAAATAATGGTCGTCCATCTCCTGTCCCTTGGGGGCAGGTGCGCCGAACAAGGTTCTGCCGGTGAACATCAGATCCTTACGCTGCTCGTAAAGCTCCTTGTCCACCAAGAAATATTCCTGCTCCGGACCCACGGTGGTGGAAACGGAGGTGGTCACGTTATCGCCAAACAAACGCACGATGCGCAAGGCCTCTCTGCCGATCTCCTCCATGGAGCGCAGCAGGGGAGTCTTGGTATCCAAGGTGTGCCCGCTGTAAGAGCAGAACACCGTGGGAATATACAGCGTGCCGTCCTTCACAAAAGCGGGAGAGGTAGGATCCCACGCCGTGTAGCCGCGAGCCTCAAAGGTTGCGCGCAAGCCGCCGGAGGGGAAGGAGGAAGCATCCGGCTCGCCCTTGATCAGCTCCTTGCCGGAAAACTCCATAATTACCGTGCCGTTGCCGGTGGGGGAGATAAAGCTGTCGTGCTTACCCGCAGTGATCCCCGTCAAAGGCTGGAACCAGTGGGTATAGTGGGTTGCGCCCAGCTCCAACGCCCAGTCCTTCATGGCGGCGGCAACCACATTGGCAAGACCAATGTCCAGGTTTTCACCCTTTTCAATGGTCTTCTTCAAGGATTTATAGATCTCCTTCGGAAGCTTATTCTTCATGACAGAGTCATTAAAGACCATGCTGCCAAAGATCTCGGGAATGTTTACCATATCAGCAATACCTCACGTAAACAAAATATACCTTTTTACTATTGTAATCAAGTGCCTCCTTTTTGTCAAGGGCGTTTCTGCTTTTTTCTGCCTAAAACTTACAAAAAACCGTTGACAGATGCCCTTGCATAGACTATAATACAAAGGATTTAAGTTTTTTTAGAAAGGGCGGAACACCCCATGCAGAACAAAAAGACACCCTTCGTAACCAAACAGCAGGTGGAAGAGATCGTCAAGACCTACCCCACCCCCTTCCATATTTATGACGAAAAAGCCATCCGCGAGAACGCCAGAGGCCTGAAGGCCGCCTTCTCCTGGAACAAGGGCTTCAAGGAATATTTCGCCGTCAAGGCTACCCCCAACCCCTTCCTGATGCAGATCCTGCGGGAGGAGGGCGTGGGTGTGGATTGCTCCTCTCTCACCGAGCTGATGCTTTCCGATACCGTTGGCTTCGGAGGCAAGGAGATCATGTTCTCCTCCAACGTGACCCCGGAGGCGGATTTCAAGCTGGCTTCCGACTTGGGCGCTATCATCAACTTTGACGACCTGACCCACATCGATTACTACGCAGGCATCGCCCCCTTTGGCGACACCATGTCCTGCCGTTACAATCCCGGCGGAGATTTCACCATGGGCAACCGTATCATGGATACCCCCAAGGACGCCAAGTACGGCATGACCCGTCCCCAGATCCGCGAGGCGTTCTTGAAGATGAAGGCCTACGGTGTGAAGCACTTCGGTATCCACGCCTTCCTGGCCAGCAACACCACCGACAACGGCTACTATCCCAAGCTTGCCTCCATCCTCTTCGAGCTGGCAGTCTGGCTGAAGAAGGAGACCGGTGTGCATATCGCCTTCATCAACCTTTCCGGCGGCGTAGGCGTGCCCTACCTCCCCGATGCTCCCAAGAGCGACATCCAAGTCATCGGAGAGGGTGTCCGCAAGGCGTATGAAGAGATCCTCATTCCCGAGGGAATGGATGACGTGGCCATCTACACCGAGCTGGGCAGATATATGCTGGCTCCCTACGGCGGCGTGGTGGCAAAGGTGCTTCACCACAAGCACATCTGGAAGGAATACGTAGGCCTTGATGCCTGCGCCGTGAACCTGATGCGCCCCGCCATGTACGGTGCTTATCATCACATCACCGTTCTGGGCAAGGAAGATGCCCCCTGCGACGGTATCTACGACGTCACCGGCGGCTTGTGCGAGAACAACGATAAGTTTGCCGTGGATCGTCCCCTCCCCAAAACAGAGGTAGGCGACTACGTGTTCATCCACGATACCGGTGCCCACGGCCATTCCATGGGCTATAACTACAACGGCAAGCTCCGCTCCGCCGAGCTTCTCCTCCGTGAGGACGGCTCCGTGAAGCTCATCCGCCGCGCCGAGACCCCCGCAGATTACTTTGCCACCCTGGATCTGGACGCTTTTAAGAAATAATAAAAAATGACGAGAGGACCTTTTTGAAAAAAGGGTCCTCTCGTGCTCTCTCCAAAAACTTTTCCCCTGAAGAATAATAAAAAAGAAGGGGGGCCAGATTACGCTCAGAAAAACGGCTTTGCCGTTTTTAATGTCGGCGAACTAAAGCAACCTGTTTTCCTAACGCCTTGCGCCGACTTGGTCATCCTGAGAGAGCGAATGCGAGTCGAAGTTTCTGCAGTCGAAGCGCAGCTGAGCGGCAGAAACCGCCGTAGGCGGGATCTCGTTGGAGTCTGATCTACCTTTCCAAAGATAAAGAACTGTTTTTATCCCGATCGATCTTATTCTGCAAATTTATCGAACAGACTATTCAGTGCCTTTTCGTCAAGAAGATCCCCGGCGGTCAGGAAACGCTCAACCACCACATGGCCGTCTTCAAAAAACTCAACTTCCCAACGCTCGCCCGGAACCACAACGTTTACCATAATGCTTTCGCGGATGCGTTGAAGGGTGAAAAAGATTCCCGCTTCTTCCAGTTGTTCCAAAAACGTATATAGCTTTTTCATTCTATTCTTCTCCAATTCAAAAGCCGTACTTACCCCAAAAGGCAAGTACGGCAACTTCTTTGTTTATAGCGGCGCGAAACCTTCGTACCTGCTTACTTAACTATACCACATGTTTCTTCATTTGTCAATAGACTCCTTATTTCCTTCCTGCATACGGGTTCTCCAAGGGACGAGTCCCTTGGGCTGGGATGAAGGGGACAGCGTCCCCTTCCATTCTCCCTTCCGTTCTTCTTATTTCTCTCCGTCGCACCTGCACTTTTCCTCATGCTTGCCCTCGGGCAGGGGATCGATCCGCACCAAGATCACGTCGTCCCCGATGCGTTCCACACAGGGCCAAGGGATCATCAACCGCTTCTTGGCGGAAAAATACCCCGCAAACCCTTCTCCCGGCAGGATCAACCGCAGGATCTGCCCCGAGCAGGGATCGATCTCCAGGTCGCAAATACAGCCCAACGCGTTTCCGTCCCGCACGTTCACCACTTCCTTGTTTTTCAACGTGGAAAAATAGGTGTGAAATTTCTTCATAACAAAATGCAGATCAACCCGCCGCTTCCTTCGTTGATGATGCGCCCGATGGTACCCGTGATCTTTTCCCGCGCCTCCTTGGGCATATGAGCAAGCTTTCCGTTCAGCCCCTCGCTTACCAATTCATGCAGGGATTTCCCAAACATATTGGTGTTCCAGATCGCTCCGGGATCGGATTCAAACTCCTTCAGCAGGAACTTTACCAGCTCCTCCGATTGGCTTTCCGTTCCCACCATGGGGCTGACCTCCGTCTGAATATCTGCCTTCATCATGTGGATGGAGGGCGCAGAGGCCTTCAGCTTCACCCCGTACCCGCCGGGCTGCTTCACGATCTCGGGCTCCTCCAAACGCATATCCTCCACCGTGGGCATCACAATGCCGTAGCCGGTGGTCATCACGTCCTCCATGGCGGAAGCAACCTTGTCATATTTCCGTTTTGCGGCAGAAAGAGACCCCATGATCTCCATCAGCTCCTGCTCGCTTTCAATGGTGTAGCCGCACTGCTCGCCCAAAATACGGAAGAACACCGTCTCGGGGATCATTACCTCCACGGAAGCGCATCCCGTACCGGGGAACACTCCCTTCACCTTGGCAGAAGCATCGCCGCCTGCCAGAGAAGTGCCCTCAAATACCCGCCGTACCGATCCCATTTTGGAAATCTCGCCGATCCGTTCCTCCAGATCGGACATTAAGCCCTTCCGCAGCTCCTCTGCACCGCCGGGACCGCTTAACCAATTGGGAACATAGACCCGCACCTCCCGCAAGGGGAATTCGTAAAGCACGTTTTGCAATACCGCAAGGATCTCCTCTTCTCCCATTTCCAAGCAGTTTACAGGCACCACGGGCACGCCGTAAGCATCCTCCAGCTCTGCGCAAAGCCCCAGCACACCGGGGGAGGAGGGCTGTCTGCAGTTCATCACCACCGCAAAAGGCTTTCTCAATTCCTTCAACTCGGTGATGACCCGCTCCTCAGCCTCCAGATAATTCTCTCTGGGGAGCTCTCCCACACTGCCGTCGGTGGTCACCACGATGCCGATGGTGGCATGCTCCTTGATGACCTTCTCCGTGCCCATCTCCGCCGCTGTCTCAAAGGGCAACGGCTCTGCCGACCAAGGGGTCATCACCATACGGGGCTGCCCCTCCTCCAGATGACCCATCACCCCGGGGACGATGTATCCCACGCAGTCGATAAGCTTTACGCGGCAGACCGTCTTCTCGTCCAAAGACACCTCCGCCGCCTCCTCGGGGATGAATTTGGGCTCGGTGGTCATCACCGTTCTGCCCGACCCGGATTGGGGCATTTCGTCCTTTGCCCGCTGGCGGCTATGCTCCCCGCTGATCCCGGGCAGGATCAAATGCTCCATGAATTTCTTGATCAACGTGGATTTCCCTGTGCGCACAGGGCCTACCACGCCGATGTAAATGTCGCCGCCCGTCCGTTCGGCAATGTCTTGATAAATGGATTGTTCAGACATACGGTGATACCCGGTCCTTTCTTTGCTCTCAAAATCTTTTTTCACTCCATCCTATGCCCAACATTCCCGACCTATGCAAAAAATACCCCCTTTTCCCCTCACAACCACTTGCAATTTCCCTTTCGCACTGGTATAATAAGAAAAAATCCTTCATCGGGAGGTGAGCTTCCTTGGGCATCCGTGACTTTTTTGCTTCTCCAAAATATAAGACCCTCTTTACCGTCATCACCTTTGTTTTGGTGCTTTGCCTTTTGTGCTTGGGAGAATACTTCCTGTCCAACGGCTTGCGCATGGAGACCACTTCCTACGAGACCCACGTCTTGGATCTGAACCAAGCCGCTCTGCGAGGGAAGACCACCCGCTATCAGGAGGGCATCCTGATGCAAGCGGGCTCCTCCATTGTATTTTACGACGTGGGAGAAGAGATCATCAACGTCTCCGTTACCTTGGAGCGCGCCGATCTCAAGATTATCAACGCCACGATCTCCATCTCCGACGATGCGGATAAAAACGCCTTCCGCACCTACGTGGATGGGGACGTCTATACCGATGAGCCCGCTTATTTCCGCATCCGCTCCTTCGGCAACGTGAGAGACCTGCGGATCCAGATCAACGAGGGGGAGACCGCCCTTTTAACCTCCGTGGTCTTAAACCGCGTCCCCGATGTTAAATTTTCCTTTCTGCGGGTTGCTTTGCTGTTCTTTCTGATCTTGGGCTTTGGCTGGTATGGCACTTCCGCCTCTGGAAGATCATATACGACAACCAAAATTCCCTTCACCTTGCCGTTTTGTCCTCCCTTTTGGTGTTGTTTGTTTTGGTCTTCACCCTTTGCGGTGCCGTGGCAGGGGGCGGGCAGAAATATCCCTTCGAGAATACCGAGTATCTCAACGCCTA
>JAFYNA010000082.1 GCA_017549925.1 Clostridia bacterium
GTCGGTTCGGTTTTACTTCACTATTCTCCAAAAATGTACCAGCGATATGCAGTTGTCACAAAGGAGAAGGTTTCCGTTTATTCCCGCAAGGGAAGGCATTTGCAGGACTTGTATTTTTCCGAAATTCGTGCGGTCAAGCGTTCCTTTTATATGGAAGGAGTATATTTCGCCCAAGAGGCAGATTGTATAATCCTTTTTGGCGGTCCAACGTTGCCCGGCAAGGAAAGTTTTGAAAAATATTGGAAGAATAAAGACATTTTGTTTACTAACAATCCCCAACTCATTTCTGTTTTGGAAGAGCTTGTACCCGATGAACAATTCCTGGAACACAAGCACGAGATGTCCTGAATGATATCTCTAAATATGATTGCCACATTATGAAAACAACAACTTGGATACAAAAGAATATCCCCTCCCTATCGGGGAAGGTGGTTGCGGTCAGCGGGGCGACCGGCGGGATCGGTGTAGTGCTGTGTGAGCATCTGGCGTTCTTGGGAGCTGAGCTGATCTTATTGGATCGAAACCAAGAGAAGGCGGAAGCGTTGCAGAGAAGATTGGAAAAGGACTTCCCCGCCGTAAAGATCCGCAGGATCCGAATGGATTTGGAGGACATGGCGTCCGTGAAGGAAGCGGCGCGTGAGTTGCTGAAAACCCCTGTAGACGGTTTGATCCTCAACGCGGGTGCTTACCATATTCCGCGGCACAAATGCGACACAGGGCTTGACAACGTGTTTCAGATCAATTTTGGGTCGCCATATTATCTTGCCAAGACTTTGCAGCCCCATTTGGCGGCTCGTGGGGGCAAATTGGTGGCGGTGGGGAGCATTGCCCACAACTATTCCAAGGCAGATCCCGAGGACGTGGATTTTGTGACCCGCAAGAAGCACAGCCTTGCCTATGGAAACGCCAAGCGGTTCTTGATGTTCTCTTTATACGGGCTATATGAGGGTAAGACGGGGCTTGCGGTAGTGCATCCGGGGATCACCTTTACCAACATCACGGCCCATTATCCCAAGGTGATCTTTGCCATCATCAAGCACCCCATGAAGGTGATCTTTATGAAGCCGAAGCGGGCGTGCCTTTCCATTCTGCAGGGGTTGACGGAGGATTGCGGCAGGAATCAATGGATCGGCCCTAAGTGGTTTGACATTTGGGGGCTGCCTAAAAAGAAGGTTTTGAAGACCTGCGGCGCAGAGGAAGCGGCGTGGATCTGTGAGACGGCGGAAGAGATATACGAGGGAACGCAAAAGAACCTTTCTTTTTAGAAGAAAGGTTCTTTTAATCTCCAAAGAAAATCCGTTGCCCAAAACTGTCGTTTTGGGAAAAGAAAAGAGAGTAGAAAGCTTGAACGCTTAAAACTCTCTTTTTTCATTTACATTACGGGATTCTAAAGGGACGAAGTTCCTTTAGCGGAGATTCTTAAGAGGCGGAGCCTCTTAAGGCGCGTTCCCTTAAAGCAACACAATACCGTTCTCGGCGCAGACGCGCTTGGTGTTCTCGTCCCAAAGGGATACTTGCACCTCGCCAATGTGGGCCTTGTCCAAAAGGAGCATGGAAAGACGGGACTGACCGATACCGCCGCCCATGGTGAGGGGCAGTTTGCCTGCCAAAAGCTCCTTGTGGAAGGGAAGCTCGCGGCGGTTGTTGGCGTTTGCAAGATTGAGCTGGCGATCCATAGCGGCCTCGTCTACGCGGATGCCCATGGAGGAGATCTCAAAGGCGCAATCCAAGCGTTCATTCCAGAACATAATGTCGCCATTGAGAGTCCAGTCGTCATAGTCGGGGGCTCTGCCGTCGTGGGGCTTGCCGGAACGGAGGGCGCCGCCGATCTGCATGATGAACACGGTTTTATGTTCCTTTAAAAACAGGTTCTCACGCTCTTTGCCGGTCTTGTCGGGATAGAGATCCTCCAGCTCCTGGGAGGTCACGAAGGTCACTTCCCTGCACAGATCCACGTTCAGCTGGGGATAGCGGCATTTCAGCACGTCTGCGGTCTCGCAGATAGCGCCTACGATGCACTTCACCACGGTTTTGAGATACTCGATATTGCGGGTCTCGGGGGTGATGATCTTCTCCCAGTCCCACTGGTCGGTATAGATGGAGTGGAGGTTGTCCATCTCCTCATCGCGGCGGATGGCGTTCATATCGGTATAAAGCCCTTCCCCTGCGGAAAAGCCGTAGTCACGCAGGGCAACACGCTTCCATTTTGCAAGGGAGTGAACAATGGCAGCCTCACGGTCGGTGTCCTTGATGTCAAAGACAACGGCGCGCTCTACGCCGCTGAGGTCGTCGTTCATACCCGATGCAGGGTCCACGAACAAGGGGGCGGAAACGCGGGTAAGATTCAGAGCGAGGCAAAGCTTTTGCTCAAAGGTGCGCTTTAAGGTCTCGATGGCTTTTTGGGTATCGTAGATGTTCAGTACAGAACGGTACCCTGCGGGGACGGTAATCTTACTCATGGTATCTCTTGCCTCATTTCTGAAAAACTGCTAATAGTATACCATTTTTTTGCAAAATGTCAAGAGCAAAAAAAAGCACCGAGACAAGCTCGGTGCTTTTTGTTTGGAATTAACCGGTGATACCGGAACGCTCCACACCTTCGATCAAGGTACGCTGCGTGAACAGGTACAGAATGACCAGAGGAGCCAAAATCAAGAGACCGCAGGTATTACGTGCAGCAGACTCGTAAGCAGTCTGTGCGGCGTAATCGGTATCCAGAGAGGAAGGAACTTTTACGATATCGGGCAACAGGATGTCGGACTGACCGGTGTAGAACAGGTCGGTGTAGAACATATCGGACCACTGCCATGCAAAGGAGAACATGAAGATGGTAACCATCATGGTAGCGGACATGGGGATAATAACCTTCATAAAGGTCTTGTACACACCTGCACCGTCTACGTATGCGGCTTCTTCCAACTCGTCGGGGACGCCGTTGAAGTACTGACGCATGATGTAGATGAACAGACCGTTCTTGAATGCCAAGCAGGTGAAGGAGAGGATCGCTAAGGGCCAGTTGGAGTTCAACAGGTTCAAGCCGGTCCATTCACCGCCGAAGAGGTTTGCGATGGTACCGCCCAAGCCCCAGATATCGAAGTAACGGAACTTCATAAACAGGGACAGCTGGATGGTATCGTGGGGAACGATCATGGTGAAGATAACCAGAACGAAGAGGATCTTCTTGAAGCGGAAGTTGAACTTAGCGAAACCGTAGCCAACCAGAGTACAGGTAGCCGTCTGGATCACTGCACACATCAAGGAAAGCACAGAGGAGTTCATCAATGCTTGGAAGTACTGGTTATCGTTCAGGATCGCCTTATAGGTATCCAGCGTGGGATACTTAGCGATCAAGAGAACTCGTACGTCTACGAAGTCTTCTCTTCCCATGAAGGAGAAGAAGATCTTGGAGATGTAGGGATACAGAATAACGAAGGACAAGCCGAACAACAGCACGAAGCGGAATATGGCGATGCCGAGTTTTCCTGCATAGTAAGGGGTCAGATACTTATAACGGAACAAGGTCCAGAAAGGAAGCTTATCCTGCGATTTGATTCTGCGAATAGCAGCTTCTTTCTTCTGCTGCTTTTCCAAAGCGCGGATTTCTTTTTTGGTCATAGAAGACAAATCCATTTGTATATCCCCCTTTCTTAAGTATCACGTCTTTGATAGAAGACGTAGCCGCCCATGATCGCCGCAACGACCAAGAGCACCAAGATAACCACCAAGAAGTATATCCACGCCATGGCGGTGGCTCGAACCGTACCGTCCGGACCCTCGTAGATGGTCTTGATGAAGGACATCATCTGGTTATCCTGAGAGGTGAAGGAGTCGATTACGGTATAAACGGCGTTTACAAGGATCATGGGGCTGATCATGGGGAAGGTGATCTTCCAGAAGGTTTCCCAACCGGTAGCACCGTCCATCTGACAGGACTCATAGATCGCAGGAGAGATAGACTGCAGACCGGACAAGAAGATCAGCATCTGTACACCGGACTTGTTAACGATGTTGTAAACCTCGTTAACGATATCGACAACGTAGTCAACAAGCTCAGTACCGACGGCCATGTTACCAAAGAGGTTTCGCACGTCCATCATACTGATGAGGCCGTTACCGGTCTCTTCTGCGCCGCCGGTGCTGGCACTAATGCCTGCGCCTGCGCCGCCGTTCATTTCGCCTGCGTTCTCAGCCATCTTATCCTGCAGGTCGATCCACTCGATAATACCGGTGGACACGATAACAGGGATGAAGAATACGGCACGGAAGATCGCTCTACCGCGCATCTTCTGGTTCAGAAGCACTGCAACGAACAGAGAGAAGACAACGATTGCGGGAACGTTGAAGATCAGCTGGCCGATACTGCCTGCCAGGGTCTTAACGAACTGGGTATCCTTGAAGAGGGCGTACTCATAGTTTTCCCAGCCTACGGGGATCAACTGGTAGCCGCCGCCACCCATGATCTTGATCTTATGGAAGGAGAACTGGAGAGACTCCACGATCATGGGAAGGTAGATCAGGAAGAAGCCGATCAGGAAGGGAGAGATGAACACCCAGCCGCTTCTGGCCTTGGTGCGAGCAAGGGATTTACCCTTGCTCGAACGCTTAGCAGTGTCGACGGAGTTGGTGATATTTTTTGTTTTAGTCATACCGATTACCTCCTCTTACTGCTGGGTGTAGTTGGTGCCGTCGAAGACGTAAGTAGTGCCGTCTGCGGAAACCTTAACGAAGCCATAGCTGGGAACGTCGATGAGGGTGTTCCCTTCTCTTACGGTGTAATCCTTGATGAGGTAGTTCAGATAGAACACATCACCGTTGGAGTAAGTTACCTTTACGATCTTACGATCACGGTCAAGGAACTCATGCTTGTCGATGGTAGCATTCTTCACGCTCTTCAGTGCGCTGTTGAGCATGTTGTAAGAATCTACGATCTGTTCCTTCCAGATCACGTAGCGAACGGAGTAGTACTTAGCAAGAATGGAGTAGGAGTAGTCCTTCAATACGGAGGTGTTGTTGCTTGCCACTACGAAGTAGGGAGAAGCGCCGTTCTCGATAGCCTTCAGCAGAGAAGCCTCATAGTCACCTGCCAGGTTCAGCGCGCCGCCGGCATAGTTCTTGTAGCCGTGGAGTACCATGCTCATGAAGGGAATGGATGCGCAAGCGTAACGGTAGTTGGAGGATTCCAACGGAACTTCCAGAATATCGGTAGCGAATTCCAGAGCGTAAGCGTTACCGCCGCTGATCATTACCTTACCGTTCTGCTCCTTGATCTTCTTCAAGAGACGCTTGGTAAGGATCTTGGAGTCTTCACGGGTGAGGGGGTTATCCTCGTTAAAGTCGGAGTTGAGGTATTTACCCAAGGAAGAAACGGAGATAGCACCTACGTTGTACTCCTTGTATTCCTCATAACCCTTGGTGTAGTAGTAGTCCATCTTACGGGCAGAGATAATACCGGAACCGGTATGGATAAACATCTGCCATGCAGGGTCATACTCCTGCATACCTGCTTCACGATCGTCAACGGTCATGGCCAGGTCATCCATATCGAAGCCGTCGAAGGTATCGATCTCATGGAGGAGACCGTACTCAAGCTCGGGGAAGATGGTAGCACCGGAGGACTTAGCGTAAGCAAGCAATGCCTTAAAGCCTTCCTCGCCGCCCAGAACCTTCTCGATGTCGATCTTGCAGGGAACAGTGGAGAACATACCGCCGTTGATCCAGCCGGAAAGCTTCATGGAAACGTTGGTGATGCCCTGCTCCTTCAGCTCGGTGAGGATGTCGATGTCATCCTGGAAGCTGGAGAGAGCTACCATGGTAGTAGTGGGAACGCCCAGGAAGGTGTCTGCCTTCTCCATGGCACCCAAGGTCTCGAGATACAGAGGAATGTCCTCGGATTCATCCTCCAGCTCGGTGAGTACACCCTTCTTGATGAGGTATTCACGATAGATCTTAGCCATCTCGGAATAGTCAACGGTGTCTTCCAGCATGAAGAGACGGATCTTGAAGTCGCCGGTGTACTTACGCTTGGACTCCATGGTCCAGGTGGCGTTGGCATCGTTGGTGATACCGCCGGACAGCTCGTAAGTATCCTGAGGACGGGGGTTGAAGGTGGTGTAAACGGAGACGAACATGTTCAAGGAGCCGCCGTTCTTAACAGCGATCTTGGCGAGAGAGTCGCCTTCCTCGATGATGGCCAGGTAGCCGATCTTCAGCTCGTCCTGAACGGTAACGGTCTCGGTTACGGGGATCTGCTGGCCGTTCTCATCCAGAATGTACTCACCGGTCTCGGGATCAACCTGATAGGTGATGTTGCCTTCTGCATCAAGAACGGGGCGCTCTTCCTCGTGAGAGCCGATGGTAGCGTGCTCCACAACGCCGAAGACGGGGAGACGCATCACTTCCCTGTTTGCACCGGTAACGGTGTGGTATACGTTGTCGATGCCGTAAACGGGGTTCACGGAGGTGAAGTTACCTGCCTGGACAACGTCCTCAAAGGAGATGAGGGCACCGGAGCCGTCGGGAATGAAGATATAACCTTCGTTATTGGTGTTACCCGCACCGCCGTAGGGCAGCAGGGTCACGTTGGACAGAGAGTACAGGTCGGAAGCGAAGCGGATATTACCTGCGTTCAGACGGATGGTGATACCGCCCTCTTCGTCAGCCTTATACTCAATGGCCAGCTTGAACAACGGAGGATTGTCCTCCGTGGAGGTGTACTCGGTTTCTGCGTGGTCGATCTCCATCTGCTCAAGGGTATAGTCGGTGTAGAGCTTGATGATGTTCTCGATACGGAGAAGCTCTTTGGTAGCGATACGCTTCTCACAAGCGTAGATGGGGAATTTCTCCAGAACGGGATATTCCTTGAGGTACTCCTGAATGGTCTTCTTCGCCTTGGTGGGGTCGTCCTTATCGTAGTAGATGTAGAACGCCTTGAGGGTCTTGGCATCACGGGACTGCTCGGAGTTTGCCTCAACCTGAGCGATCAGGGACTCGAACTTCTCCTTACGGATCAGACGAGGAACCAGATAGGTAACCTGCTCACGGCCGATGGAATACTCAACGCGGACACCGCCGCGGATGTTGCTGACGTTGATCTGCTGGTTGGCAGCAGCGTCAGTAAAGGAGTTCATGGAGTTGTCGGTGTTGTTCTGAGAATACTGGATGATCAGCTGGGAATACAGCTCTGCCTTAACGGAGTTGGAGCTGTCGGTTCCCTGCACAGACTTACTGGAACCAACGTTATAGGGGTTGGTGGAGTAGTAAGCGGTATACTCGGGAATAGCACCGGTCTCGTCGATAGCCTCTTTGGTAAGAGTGGGATCGGCCAGCGTGAGGGCAACCATTTCACCGGTAACAGAATCCAGGTAGAAGGCGATGCCGTTGACCACTGCGTACAGAGTCATGGGAGAGATGGCATCATTGTTTCTTGCAACCAAACGATCCTCGATGGTAGTGAACTCGGTGCTCATGTACGCGGGGTATACGGTCTCGTTCCACATATCCTCCCAGCTCTGCTCATCCTCTGCGGCGAATACCGTAAGGGTGGACAGAGCGGGCATGAGCATTGCCACACAGAGCACCATCAGGAGCGCTTTTGTGAATTTAGACTTTAACATATTCTTTTACGCTCCTTTCTTAGAGTCTGGTGGAAATTTCGAAGTAGATGTTGTAGCCGAATGCGTAGATCTTGCCGAGCAACGCAAAGAACAGGATGGCAACGAACATGATAACGCATACCATCAGGATGGTACCCAGAATGGTGATGAAGTTCTTACCCAAGGTGTAGTCGTGAGTGACCATTACACCGAAGAATACCAGCAGACCAACCCATACCCATGCGATGGTGGTCAGCATGGTGAGGATGCCCATCTCGTTGGTGGTGAGCACGTTGGAGATTGCGGTGATGGGGAACAAAATCATTACCAGAGGAACCAGAGAGTAACAGCAGCAGATGAATACATCCTTGAAGGTACCCTCACCGTCGAACAGAGTGGTCAAGCACCAGTTAGCGAGAGCAACCAGCATTACGGGAGTCGCAATGGACATAGCCGCGATGACGAAGTTGCCGGCACCCTGGCCACCGTAATACAGGTAACCACCGCCGATGAAGTTGTAAACGAAGGCAGCCGCTGCTGCGAGGAGCCAGAACACTGCACCGCGAACGGAGCCACGGCCCTCATGCTTCAGATCCCAGAAGCCGTCGAAGGGATGGAAGATCAGATGGAAGCCATACATAACCTCTTCCCAGAAACCGCGCTTCTCTTTTTCCTTGGTGTTCTTCTTGTTGTACTTGCCGGCAAAGCCGAAGAATTTGATGAAGCCGAACAAACAGCCTGCGGCAACAACCAAGAAGAGCAGCAGGTTCTCTTCGATCCATACCTTACGGTAAGCCTGATATGCCTCGGAGTAGTTCTTGGTGTCGTATGCGGAACGGAAGTACTTCATAGCCTCGATGTACTCGCCGTCACGATACAATGCCTGGCCGATACCTACGTATGCGGTATCGTAGTTGTTGTTACGCTGAAGGATACCGGTGTAATACTCAACTGCCTTGGAGTAGTTCTGGTCGATATCGTTCTGGATGGCTGCGGCGATGAGGTCGCCGTAGTCGGTACGCTTGTAAACGGTGATGGAGCCGGACGCCTTATCCAACAGAAGGATGTTGGTGCCCTGGTAGTCGATCGCATCCAAAGTCTGGATGTTACCCAGCTGGTCGCCGAAGTCGCCGAAGGCGTAGAGCATGTTACCGTTTCTGTCGTAGGTAAATACCTTACTACGCTTGGTATCGATCAAGCTCCAGGTGCCGTTCTCGGTGATGGCAACGTCCACAACGGTGGAGGGACCGGAAACCTTAACGGAGGCACCGCCGGCGGGATACATATCAACCTCACCTGCGGGGGGCCAGAAGCCGTTACGGTTCATAACGTCACTTCCCTTGGGGTTCAGCTTCTTAACGGTCATGTAGTCAGCGGCCTTGGATTTGCCTCGGATGGCTTCAGCTACGCTGTTCTCGTCGATAGAAGCGGTAGTAACGAAGACAAAGTCGTCTTCATCGATGGCGATGTTATTATACTCGGTAGGAACGTACTGCTCGGAAGCGGCGATCTGCTCTGCGGTCTGGAACATTCTCCAGAAGTAGTCGAAGGCACTGTAGGTAACCTTCTGTGCGCCGACGAAGCCGTTGAAGGTACCGTCGCGGTTCAGAGAGAGGACACCGTAGTTGGTGGTAGAAGATACCACGTAAATACGTCCTGCGGAGTCAACTGCTACAGCTACGGGGCTGTAAACGTGGTTGTCGGGCATAACTTCGCTGGCAGGCTCGGGAACGATGGCCACGAAATTACCAAGCTTGTCAAACACGACGATACGGGAGTTACCCTTATCCGCAACGAAGATCTCGCTCTCGGTAACAAACAGACCGTAGGGCTGGTTGAGGCTGTCGGGTACGCCGTAGTTGTTGGTAAAGGTGCTGATAACCAGACGAACGTTGTATTCCTCGTCGGTAACGATGATACGGTTGTTACCGGTGTCGGAGATATAAACGTGGTTCAGGTCGTCAACGAAGATATCCTCGGGAGAAGCCAGATTGACGGTGCCAAAGGTCTCGCCATACTTGATCTTGGCGTTGTCGCTGGCGCCGCCTGCCTCGGTAAGAGAATACTTCAAGGAAGCGGAATCGATCTTGGTAAGCGGAACGTAAGCCGCGGGGCTGATCTGGATCATGTTGGTAACACCATAGGTGTAGGTGGTATAAGGAATGATAGCACCTACAGTCAAGGAACCCAGCATCAGCACCAGAAGGGCCACGATCAGAAGGGTTTTAAATGTTCTGTGTTTCATTGTGTGCCCTCCTTTTAGTCCTTCATGCCGGCGGACGACATGGTTTGAATAACGTTGTTCTGAGATACGATAAATACCAGGATCGGAACGATCATCATGATAACGGTAGAAGCGGCGGATACACCGGAACGCTCGATACCTGCCGTTACCAGCTGGCTGATTGCGTAGTTCAAGGTCTTGAGCTGCTCGCTGTAAATGTAGAGGTTTGCACCGGAGTTCCACAGATCCTTGAAGGCGAAGAGGATCAGCGTTGCCCAAGCGGGTTTAACCATGGGCATTGCGATCTTCCAGAAGATCTTGTTCTCGGAAGCACCTTCCAGACGGGCACTTTCCAGAACGGAGTCGTTAACGCTGGTTTCCATAAACTGCTTCATCAGGTAGAGACCGAAGCTGGTACAGAAAGCGGGAACGATAACGGCCATGTAGGTGTCTACCCAACCCAGAGCAGACATGATCAGGAAGTTGGAGATACCGGTTACGGTTGCGTTGAACATCAAGGACATACGAACGATGCCGAACAGAGTCTCACGTCCGGGGAACTTGATCTTAGCAATAGCGTAAGCTGCGTAAGAGGAAAGCAACACGTTACCCATGGTACCAACCACGGAGATCAGAATGGTGTTAAATACGTAACGGGAGAAGGGCACCCAAGACTCGCTCATGGTGCGGAACAACTCACGGAAGTTCTCGAAAGAGGGGTTGATTACGAAGAACTTGGGGGGGAATACGAAGATTTCGTCCAAAGGCTTCAAGGACTGGCAAATCGCGTAGATCATGGGCAGCACCATGACGGTTGCTACCAGAGCCAGCATGATGTAGATACCTACGTCACCACCGGCGGAACGGTTTACGGAGCGCTTGAAGTGAACACGGTTGGTGTCGTATCTGCGATAGGCGACTTTAATTTTTTCAAGGATTTTGTTCATATTAAGTACCTATCTTTCTCAAGATTTTAGTAACCAGCATATTACAGCCGATCATCATCAAGAACAGCAGAGTGGCGATTGCGGAAGCGTAACCCATCTCAAATCGCATACCACCGAAGTCGTCCAAGTGGTGCATGATGGTATGTGCAACGTAGTTCGGGGAGGGGAAGCCTACCAGAGCGGTGATAACGCCGCCGAAGCCGAACGCACCGGTGATGGCCAGGATCGCACCCAGCATCATCTGAGGACGCATGGTGGGCAGGGTGATGTAGTAAAGCTCCTGCCAACGGTTCTTAACGCCGTCTACGGCGCCTGCTTCATACAGGGAGGTATCTACCGTCTGGAAACCTGCGATAAAGGTCAAGAAGGAGGTACCCAAGGAGGTCCACAGTGCTACGCAGCAGCAGAGGACGAAGATGTACTTCTCATCCTGGAACCACAGAACGGGCTCGGACAGAAGACCAAGCTTCATACCCCAAGCATTGACCAGACCGTATTCGTCGCCGGAGAAGAAGATCGTCCAGATCAGATATACGTTACCGGAAATGGAGGGAGCGTAGAACAGCAGGGTTACGATAGAACGGATACGGGGACGGAGCTCGTTGATGAACCACGCCAGCAGCATGGACAGCAGGTAGGAGCCGGGGCCCGTTACGGTAGCGAACATCAGCGTGTTCTTGATAGCGGTGATAAACACGTCGTCGTCAAGGAACAGACGAATGTAGTTATCAAGAAGCACGAAGTCCGGCCATTCCAACAGGTTAAAGTTGGTAAAGCTCAAAAGGAAAGACAGAACGACGGGAACGATGGTGAACAGAGTGAACAGGATGAAGAAGGGCGCGATCATGAGGTATGCGACCTTGTTCTTTTTCATTTCCAGCAAAGTCCAGCGGAAACGGCTCATGTCTGTTCTGATGACAGCTTTTTCCTTTGCCATGATCAATCCTCCTTAGTGTTCTCGAGAGTGATGCCTTCTTGTTCCAGATACTTCTCCATATCCTTGATCAGATCGGTGGTGGGAAGGTCAAACTCGGCGCGTTTTCTGGTCAACTCGTTATTGATATCCGTGATATAAGACTGCATGGATTCAATGGGGAGATCACCATTGTTGTATACGTTCAAGAATGCGAAGCTGGTATAACGAGAAACGATGTAAGAGCCGGGATACTCGGGAGTACACTCAACTGCGTTGAACTGTGCGAACAGGTTGTCGTACTCATCCTTGGACCAGGACATGCCTGCCAGAGCTTCCATGTTAGCGGTGGGCTGCTTAGCAGAGGGACCCAACAGTGCGATCATTTCGTTACCGTAGGAGGTCTGCACATCAGCACTCATCCACCACTGCATGAAGGTCCAAGCTGCGAGAGCGTTCTTCTCGGTTACGGAACGCATCAGCAGCATGGTGGACACGGCACCTACGGTGGAGTTGTTGATTACGTCCTCACCGGTAACGGGATCCTTGGATACGGTACCGGGCAGAGGAGTGAATTCCCACAAACCGTTAATTTCGGGAGCGAAGACGATCAGAGAGTTGTAGTTGTTGTACTCAATGATTGCCAAGGGCATCTCACCGGAACGGAAACGGTTTGCAAAGCTATACGTTACAGGGAACTCGTACTGAGTGAACAGCTTACATACTTCTTCGAAGGATGCCAAAGCGGTGTCGGAATCCAGGTTGATGGAGATACCGTCGGTCTTGGGAATGATGTTGCCGTCTGCATCGGTATAGGTATAGCCGATTGCGTTCAGGTACTCATCCACGTTCGCATAGGAGGAATCGTAACCCTTGGTCTCGTAATACTTACGGAAGAGTTCAAGGTAATAATCGTAATTACCCTGATCGTAGTAGGTCTCACCCTGCTGATACATCAGGAAGGTAGAACCCGCAACGCCGGTGGGGAAACCGATATCCAACTCGTTGGACTGCATGGTATATATAATATTGTAGAATTCATCCCAAGTGTCGGGAACCTTAACGTCCTCGCCGCTGGTCTCTGCAAGCTCTGCAAAGATATCCTTACGGTAGAACATCATAGCGAAGCTCATGGTCTCGGGGATACCGTAGGTCTGACCGTAGAGAGTCAGAGGAACCATTGCGTTCTTCGCGAAACGGGTCTTAACCTGATCGAAGGTGGGGATCAAGCCCTGCTCCAGCAGAGGAGCGTAGACGGGATCGTCTGCCCAACGGCTCAGATCGTTGAAGTTATAGCCCACAGTGTCGTCGCCGTTGGTATTATTCAAGGAAACTACTGCGGAACGGATAGCGTAGTTGATGGCGTCGCCCTGTCCTGCGCCCATGTAAACGTCGGGGCCGGTGCCTGCCAAGGTTGCGGGAAGCAGCGTACCGCCGGCAACCAGCTTAACAACTACGGGAAGATCGTAGGTGGCAGCGAAGGAGTCATCCACAAGGTTACGGATGATCTGTGCCTGGTCACGGGATGTGACGGTCCAAACCTCGATGGCGTACTCTTCTGCGTTCTCGAAGCCCTCACCCTCCTCAGAGGAGCCGAGAGAGTCGTAGTCGGAGAAGAAGGACATGATGAACTTCTCAATGCCGCCCCACAGGTTTGCGAAGAAGCCGGGCTCTGCCTGAGGTGCTTCTGCGTCGGAAGCCTGTACACAGATGTAGTCGATGCCGAGAGGCTGGTTCTGTGTATCAGCAAGCCAGGTACCCAAGGAAGCGGAATAGGACTTCAGGGTGCTCATGTAGCCTGCGATGGTGGAGGGGTACTGACCCATACGCTCACAAACGTTTGCAACACGGTCCAGAGTGGAAGAGTGAGAACCCTTACCGCCCATCAGAGTTGCAAGCTCTTCGGATACGGCGTACAGCTCTGCAGCCTGCTCGCGAAGACCCTTGAGTACGTCGGGGATCAGACGCTCGAAACGATAGTCACGGTATTCATCGGGTTCGGTACCGGTGATCATCAGTATCTTACGGTAGTAGGAGTTGATCTTGGTCAGAGAGTTGTTTACACGGCTGAGAATGCTAGCCATGTCGCCCAAGACAACCTCGAGGCGAATGGTGTTCACGCCCTCGTTCAGGTAGAACATAAACTCGGTCTCGCCATTGTGCAAGGGTTCGGTCACCCACTCGGAGGAGTAGTTGAAGCGGAGGAAGCCTGCCTCTTGGAAGGGAACCTCGCCGTTGACAGAAATCTTACGGGAGACGTACATACCGGAGTAGTAGCTCTGGAGAGAACGGGGAATGATGCTGTAGAAGCCCGCCTGGGGAACCTCTACTTCCCACTCGATCCACTGGCCAACGTATTCCCACTTGTCGCCACCGATCATGTTCAGACGGATCAGAGCAGGATCCTGGGGCTGGGAGTATACGGAGGAGCGGTTGTTCAACTGATAAATGGTACGCTCGGAAACGGTGTTGGCATACTCGGCCTGCACGATGATCTGAGCGTTGCCGGTGTACTTAGCTGCATCGCCGCCGTGAGCAGAATAGTACTCTGCGTAGGTGGGAAGCGCCTCAGCTGCTTCCAGAACGATGCTGCTGAAAGCAACGGTCTCTCTGACTGCCTGGAAGGAGATCACATGCTCGCCCTCGGAGAGGTAGAAGCAGAGAGGATCGTTGTAGTAACCGGTGGAGTCGTAGACATAGGTTTCTGCCCATTCGTTAACAAGGACCTTATCGGGCTTCAGCTCGTTGCCGTTATAGTCTTTGTCGAAGGGACGGAAGTTCTCGTAATCGCCGTAATGTGCTTTTACGTAATCCTTGAACTCCTGAGAATCGGAATACATCTGAACGGTCTCGCCCTTGTCATTCACAAAGGTGTAGAGGTCGTTCCAAACGCGGTTGAACTCAACAGAGCGTGCCTCGGTGTAGGGAACCTTGCCGTCGATGAGGATGTAACGCTCAATAGCGGCATAGTTACCCACGCTGGGTTCCTTGTCATAGTTCACCTTGGGCAGGCCGTTTTCGTAAACAACCTTGCCGTCTTCATCAACTACGTTGTCGTATACGGCAACGTTGCCGGTGAAGTAGCCCACGTTGATGTTGTAAAGCCCGGAAGAGGGGACGGTGATCTTGAAAGAAACGCGTCCGTCATCTCCGCAAAGCAGGATGGCCTCTACGCCCTCCGGCAGAGAAAGAGAGGAGTCGTTCTTTTGAGCAAGGTACTTGCTCAGATCGTCACCGTTTTTCACAACGTTGACAGTGGCGGTGGTGTCGGTTGCGTCGATCCCGTTCACAAGATCCACAACGATCTTACCGGTAGCAACAGAAGCATCGTTGTAGGACAACAGATACTCGCTGTAGCTGGTAGAGGTCAGAACGTTCTTGATCTCGTCAAGGGAAGTACGCACCAGCGAGTCAGAATTATATCTGTGCTCGACGGACGCCAACGCTTCGAGAGTTCCCGCGCAAAGCCCGGTGAATGTAACCACCACGAGCATGAGCATTGCGAGAACGCGCTTAAAGGTACGGTTGAAGCTGGTCATGCGGTTTTCCTCCTGAGAAAATGCTGACGGTATACCCCACAGCCCACACGCCGCTCCGCTTACGCGCACCAACGCATAGTTATAGGAATACACCTTATTTCAATACCCGATAATAGTACCATAGACGGGTTCTTTTGTCAAGCACCCCCGAAGGGGGAAAAACCCTTTGGAAATCCCTTCCGAGCAAGAAAAAATCCCGTTTTTTTGACTTTTTTGTTTTTGTTTCCCGTTGATTATTTTCAACAGAAAAGTTACAATCGCAAAAACTTTTAACGCAACTTTACTCCATTCATTTATTGTTCCGGTTTTATTCATATATACTTAGATTTTAACAGTATAGATCCATTGCAAAACGCATTTGCTTTTCATTTATGTTTCACAAAAACCGATTTCCTGCTTTACAGCGAAATTTATCCACGGTATTTTTCCTCCTGTAAAAGCAGAAAAACAGCGTGTAAAATGCACAAAAAAAGCAGTGTATTTTTTACACACTGCTTTTTCCAACAAAACGCTTGTTCTTCGTCATTCTTGACGCGAATTGTTTATTTATTTTTCGAGTTTAAGAATAGCAGGTCACGATGAAGCCATCGCTTCCGTTTCCGGAAACGGAGTACACCGCGTCATCCCCACCGCGAATGGTGATGGAAGTGGTCTCCCCTTCCCCTGCGGGAACGTAGTAGACCCAGCATTTCTTAGCGTCGCCGGAGGCGTCGGTATACTCAACGGTCAGAGGAGATTCCGCAGTATAGGGGCGAACAGCATCCAAATACTCCTCCAGGCAGAGGTGATATTTTGCCATATAGGCGGCGTGCTCATACCCTACGTAACGGTACACTCTACCGGAGCCATAACCGCTCACCTGGGTGACGGAGGACTTCAAGGAAGGATAGCGAAGAATGAAACCGAAGCGATTGCAGTTATCCACCAGCCAGAGGAATTTGCCCGTGCCGATATTGTCCCCATCCTTGTCCGCGGGATACAGAGAGAAATACACCGTATATCCATTGGAAAGATCCTTTTTGATGGGATCGTCGGCAACGGAAGCGCCGGACTTATACCCCTCGTGAATGATGAGGGTATTGGCACCCTTGGCATTGGTGAAGGCCTTGGCCATTTTGTTCATGGCGTCGATAGCATCCGCATGAAGGGTCAACCCCGTGCCGGACAGGCCGTAGGTATCGTTCTTGTTATTGTGAATTTTCAGCAAGCCCTCGGGAGCTTCCGTAACGCCTGCCGCATAGGTGGGATCGGTCAACGCCAGGATGCCCGTCATCTTCCCTGCCGTGGGAACCTCGGTTTCGGAATACTCCACGGAGGCCTCGGGCTGAGAAGATTCTTCCGCCACGGAGCTTTCGTCCCCCACGGAACTTTCTCCCTCGGAGGACTCACCGCCTTGCGAAAGAGCGGCAGAGTTTTCCCCTGCGGGCTCCTTCTTGGGCTCACAGCTGCCGCAAACGATCAAGATCACCAGCAGCAAGGCCGCGCCGATAAACAAAAGTGCCGCATAAAGATATTCCGGGCGTTTTCTTTTCGTTCTGTTTTCCATAGGTATAACCAATCCTTTTTTAGACAAAATGCGGGCGAGATGACCCGCCCGCATTCATTTTATAAGATTACTGCTCGGAGAGCTTCTTCAGCTTCTCGTACTTAGCCTTAGCGAAGTCCTCAGCCTTAGCGAAGAGCACGTCTGCTCTTTCGGGGAAGGACTGTGCCAGACGAGCGTAACGAACCTCGGAACGGATGAAGTCCTGATAGTTGCCGGTGGGAGCCTTGGAGTCCAAGGTAACCTTGCCGGTCTCGGGGTTGTAACGGAAGGTATGCCAGTAGCCGGCCTCAACAGCCTTCTTCTGCTCTGCGAGACAGTTCTGCATACCGCCCTTCACACCGTGCATTTCGCTGGGTGCGTAGCCGATGATCAGAGAGGGACCGTTGTAAGCCTCTGCCTCAGCAAGTGCCTTCAGCAGCTGGTTCTTATCGTAGCCCATGCAAACCTGTGCAACGTATACATAACCGTAGGACATTGCGATTGCGGCGAGATCCTTCTTCTTCTGACCCTTACCTGCTGCTGCAAACTGTGCAACGGAGCCGGTGGGAGTGGACTTGGAAGCCTGACCGCCGGTGTTGGAGTAAACCTCGGTATCGAATACGAAGATGTTTACGTCCTCGCCGGATGCGATGGCATGATCCAGACCGCCGAAGCCGATGTCATATGCCCAACCGTCGCCACCGAAGATCCAAACGGACTTCTTAGCGATATAATCCTTGTAAAGCAGGATCTGTGCACGGAGATCAGCACACTTCTCGCAGGTGGAGGATTCCAGCATCTCTACCAGAGCCTTGGAAGCCTTTGCGTTCTCTGCGCCGTTCTCGAGAGTAGACAGGTAAGCATCGATGATGGCCTTCTTCTCCTCGTTGGTAACGATCTCACCCAGCTGACGGATCAGACCGATTACGCGGTTGCGGAGAACCTTCTGACCCAGACCCATACCCATACCGTGCTCTGCGTTGTCCTCGAACAGGGAGTTAGCCCATGCGGGACCCTTGCCGCTTTCGCGGTTGACGGTATAAGGAGTAGCGGGAGCGGAGCCGCCCCAGATGGAGGAACAGCCGGTAGCGTTGGAAATATACATTCTCTCGCCGAAGAGCTGAGTAACGATTCTTGCATAAGAGGTCTCGGCACAGCCTGCGCAGGAGCCGGAGAACTCGAGGAGGGGCTGCTTGAACTGGCTGCCCTTAACGGTGTTGTTAACCAGCTCGGTCTTCTCCGCTACGTTTGCTACGCAGTAGTCGAATACGGGCTGCTGATCCAGCTGAGAAGCCATGGGAACCATCAAGAGTGCGCTCTTGGGAGCTGCCAGCTCTGCGGCAACCTTGGCTGCCTTCTTGGGATCGTCCGGATACTCTGCAGCGGCAACAGCCTGAGCGTCCTTGAGAGCCTTTGCGGTAACGGGACAATCCTTAACACACAGGGTACAACCCATGCAGTCCAAGGGGCTGATGGCGATTGCGAACTTATAGTCGGTCTTGAGGATGGGCTTAGCAGCAAACTTGGTAGCTTCGGGTGCCTTTGCAGCCTCGTCCTCGGTCATAGCGTAGGAACGGATAGCAGCGTGGGGGCAAACGAAGGAACAGTTGTTACACTGGATACAGTTTGCGGGGTTCCATACGGGAGCGCTAACGGCTACGCCGCGCTTCTCGTAAGCGGCAGAGCCCTGGGGGAAGGTACCGTCTGCGTAGGGCAGGAAGGTAGAAACGGGCAGAGTGTCGCCGTCCATACGGTCAACGGGGATCACCACGTTGTTAACGAAGTCTACCAGAGCCTTACGGGTACCGGTTGCAACTTCCTCGTGCTTATCGGTGGTGAGCTCCTTCCAAGAAGCGGGAACCTCAACCTCAACGTAAGCGTCTGCGCCGGCATCGATAGCGGCGTAGTTCAGGTCAACCATTGCCTGACCCTTCTTGATATAGGACTTATATGCCATCTTCTTGATATACTCGATAGCCTCGTCCTTGGGCAGGATGCCTGCCAGAGAGAAGAATGCAGACTGCAATACGGTGTTCTTAACCTTTACGTTACCGATCTGCTTTGCAGCGATGGTGGTAGCGTCGATGATATAGAACTTAACGTTGTTGTTAGCGATATACGCCTTAACCTCTGCAGGCAGGTTGGCATCCAGCTCTTCAGCGGTCCAGCGGCAGTCCAGCAGGAAGGTTCCGCCGGGCTTAACGTCCTGAACGATGCGGTAGCCCTTGAGAATATAGGAAGAGTTGTGGCAAGCAACGAAGTCAGCCTTGGTGATATAATAGGGGCTCTTGATCTGCTTGTCGCCGAAGCGGAGGTGGGAGATGGTCACACCGCCGGTCTTCTTGGAGTCGTACTGGAAGTACGCCTGGATAAACTTATCGGTATGGTCGCCGATGATCTTGATGGAGTTCTTGTTAGCGCCAACGGTACCGTCGCCGCCCAGACCCCAGAACTTACAAGCGATGGTACCTGCGGGAGCGGTATCCTCGGTAAGGGTCTCGGGGAGGGAGAGGCCGGTCACGTCGTCTACGATGCCGATGGTGAAGTTACCCTTGGGGGTATCCAGAGCCAGGTTCTCGTAAACTGCGCAAACGGAAGCGGGGGTGGTGTCCTTAGAGCCGAGACCGTATCTGCCGCCAACAACGGTGATATCGGTTCTGCCGGTACGGTTAAGAGCAGCCACAACGTCCAGATACAGGGGTTCGCCCATGGAGCCGGGCTCCTTGGTACGATCCAGAACAGCAACCTTCTTAGCGGTAGCGGGAATAGCCTCGGAGAGCTTCTCTGCTACGAAGGGACGGTACAGTCTGACCTTAACCAGACCAACCTTCTCGCCCTTAGCGTTGAGGTAATCGATAACCTCTTCGGTCACGTCGCAAACGGAGCCCATAGCAACGATAACACGATCTGCATCGGGTGCACCGTAGTAGTTGAACAGCTTATAGTCGGTGCCCAGCTTGGCGTTGACCTTATCCATATATTCCTCGACGATGCCGGGAATAGCGTTGTAGTAGCTGTTGCAAGCCTCTCTGTGCTGGAAGAAGATATCGCCGTTTTCTGCAGAACCGCGGAGAACGGGATGCTCGGGGTTGATGGCTCTTGCACGGAATGCGTTGATAGCATCCATGTCTACCATTTCCTTCAGATCCTCATAGTCCCAAGCCTCGATCTTCTGAACCTCGTGGGAGGTACGGAAGCCGTCGAAGAAGCTCAAGAAGGGAACTCTGCCCTTGATGGATGCCAAGTGCGCAACTGCGCCCAGGTCCATGATCTCCTGCTGGTTGGTCTCTGCCATCATAGCGTAACCGGTCTGACGGCAAGCGTAAACGTCGGAGTGGTCGCCGAAGATGTTCAGTGCATGGGATGCAACGCATCTTGCGGAAACGTGGATAACACCGGGAAGAAGCTCACCGGCGATCTTGTACATATTGGGGATCATCAAAAGAAGACCCTGAGATGCGGTATAGGTGGTGGTGAGAGCACCTGCCGCAAGAGAACCGTGAACAGCACCTGCAGCGCCTGCCTCAGACTGCATCTCGGTCAACATTACGCGGTCGCCGAAGATGTTTCTTGCAGGTTCGCCAAAGATGTTCTTATCGGTAGCGGACCAGGTGTCGGTTGCTTCCGCCATGGGGCTGGAAGGGGTGATGGGGTAGATGGCTGCTACTTCCGTAAACGCGTAAGACACGTGTGCGGCAGCGGTGTTACCATCCATGGAAACTTTTTTTCTTTGCAAAAATGCCATGCTTTTATAGCCTCCTAATTTATTTCGTGCTCTATATCATACCACTTTTTTTCGCATCTGTAAAGAGAAAACGTCAATTTTTTTATATTTTTTTTGATTTTCTTTACGAAAATTCTTTTATACGCATATTTTTAACAGAAAATTTCTTTTGTTTGCATTTTTCGGACTTGAAAATAAAAAAAGAATGTGATATGATAGACGTGATTTTATATAAGGAAAGAGGGTCGGTGTATGGTTCATACGTATTATTCCGCCGCACTGCGGGGAATCGAGGGGCAGATCGTAACTGTGGAGGCCTCCTCCGTCCCCTCTTCGGAGTATCATCTGGAGATCATCGGTCTGCCGGATACGGCGGTGAAGGAAGCCGCCGCCCGCGTACGTTCTGCCGGGCGTGACCTGAACCTCTCCATGAAAACGGGTAAGATCACCGTGAACCTCGCCCCTGCGGACATCCGCAAGGAGGGCACGATCTACGACCTGCCCATTCTCTTATCTTTGCTGAAGCCCGAGGAGGTTCGCAACGCGGATTTCTCCGGCTCCGTGTTTGTGGGTGAGCTTTCCCTTTCCGGTACGCTCCGCCCCATCAACGGCGCGTTGCCCATGGCGCTTTCTGCGGCGGCCAACGGCTTTAAGCACTTCTTCTGTCCTACGGAAAACGCCCCCGAGGCTTCTGCCGCACCGGGGATCAACGTATACCCCGTTCACGACGTGCGGGAGATCCTTCTGCACTTCCGCGGGATATTGCCCATTGAGCCCTTGCAGTTCTGCGGGGAAAGCATTTTGAAGGCCTGTTTTGACGGCGCTCCGGATTTCTCGGAGGTCAAGGGACAAGAGACCGCCAAGAAGGCCTTGGAGATTGCCGCGGCGGGTATGCACAACGTCATGCTCATCGGACCTCCCGGCTCGGGTAAAAGCATGCTGGCATCCCGTTTGCCCCACATCCTTCCCCCGCTGACCTATGAGGAAGCCATTGAAAGCTCCAAGATCTATTCCGTGGCGGGGCTTTCCTCCGAATTGAACCCCTTGCTGACACGGCGACCCTTCCGTTCGCCTCATCATAACATCTCCTCTGCCGCTTTGGCGGGAGGAGGCTCCCATGCACAGCCCGGCGAGATCTCCCTGGCGCATAACGGCGTTTTGTTCCTGGATGAGTTCCCGGAGTTTGCCCCCAAGGCCAGAGAGACCATCCGTCAGCCCTTGGAGGAGCATCGGGTCACCATCTCCCGCGTGGCGGGGTCGGCGACCTTCCCCTGCTCCTTTATGCTGGTTTGCGCCATGAACCCCTGCCCTTGCGGCTTTTACGGACATCCCACCAAGTCCTGCAGCTGTTCTCCCAAGAGTAAGAACACCTATCTCGGTCGCGTTTCCGGCCCTGTTCTGGATCGTATCGACATTCAGGTAGAGGTGGGGGCTTTGGAGTTTGACGATCTGCATTCCGCAGTAGCCTGCGAGACCAGTGAGCAGATCCGCGCCAGAGTGACCAAGGCGAGAGCTTTTGCCTTGGAGCGTTTTGACGGCATCCGTTTGCGGAACGGGTCTCCCCTGACCGCCAACGCCTTGATGGAGCCCCAGCATCTGGAGCTGTTCTGCCGTTTGGACGAGGATGCCAAGGAGCTGATCCGCAGAGCCTTTGACAAGCTGAGCCTTTCCGCCCGTGGGTACAACCGCCTTCTGAAGGTTGCCCGCACCATCGCGGATTTTGAGGAATGTCAGCAGATCGGCAAGCAGCACGTTGCCACCGCTATCCGCATGAGGAGTTTGGATCGAAAATACTTCGGTTCTATTTAAATTCCCCCATTATTCACGTTTTTTTGCCTGTTATACATATCCTTCGGTTGACATAATTGCGGTGTGCTTTTGTGGATAACTATGTGGACAATGTGGATAACTTCCCGGAAAATCCAAGCTTTTCAAGGGAAGACGGGAAAAGTTATCCACCTGATGTGCAAAAATCGGTGGATAAGTGGAGTTTTCCACCGAAAAATAACAATTATTATGTCACCCAAAGAAAGGGAGAATATACAATGAGCTTTTCCGATCAGGAATTTGACGACGTACGAGACGAGCGGGAGTCGAAAGCCTTCCGCGTAGTGAAAAATACCTTTAAGGGAATCCTTTACGGGGCTTCCGCGCTGGTGTGGATCTTGGTTTTGGCGGTGCTGTTTACCACCAGAGAATCGGGGATCTACACGGAGATGATGTTCACCGACGCCACCCAAAAGCTGGCTGAGGAAACGGAGAACTACAAGGTTCACCAAGTGATCATCATGGACTTCATGAACGAGCAAGGCAGTATTACCATCTCCTCCTCCACCTGCTTCTACGCGGCGGAGACCAAGGAGCTGGATCTGGGCATCAAGTACAACAAGAAGCTTACCGATTCCGATACCAGCGATGCGATCCTTTATGAACTGAAGGATAAAAACGGTAAGATCTATCCCCTGTTGCAGATCGAGGAGGATGCCATCGGCCGTTACGGCTACGCAAGAGTGTGCTTCGGCGAGATCGAGATCCCGCTGAAGGAGGACGGCTCCTTGGATTTCAC
>JAFYNA010000007.1 GCA_017549925.1 Clostridia bacterium
ATTCTGCGTAGATTTTGTCTGTGTTCATTTTGTTTCTCCTTTTCGGTTGTTTATTGTGACTTTATTATACAACCGCCAAAGTGAAACTGAACAACAAGATTTGCTTAATGTGTTGATTCGAGTAAATTATATCACAAAATCGCCCTAAATGAAATAGGACGGCTCAATTCTTTACAAATTGAACCGCCCTTTTTGATGAAAGCAAATCGTGCTCGATAGATCAGAGGCTCTTGGCTTTGTATTCTTTGAAAATGTGAACGTAGATATTAGAAGTGATTTCAGTATTGCAATGACCGAGCTGTTCGGAACAAAAAAACAGCACCCACCGAAGTGAGTGCTGAGTTTTTCGTGAAAACCAATTATCTCTTGGAGAACTGGGATGCGCGACGAGCAGCCTTCAAGCCGTACTTCTTTCTTTCCTTCATACGAGGGTCACGAGTCAAGAGACCTGCCTTCTTGAGAAGGGGACGGAAAGCGTCATCAGCCTGGAGAAGAGCTCTTGCTGCGCCGTGACGAACTGCGCCTGCCTGACCGGAGAGGCCGCCGCCCTTAACGGTGCAGATGATATCGAACTTACCCTCGGTACCGGTGGTAGCGAAGGGCTGGTTAACGATGAGCATCAGAGTGTCAAGACCGAAGTATTCCTTTGCGGGCTTGCCGTTAACGGTGATGGAACCGGTACCTGCCATAACGCGAACGCGAGCTACGGAAGTCTTTCTTCTGCCGGTGCCGTAAAAATAAGGAACTGCGGGTGTGTAAGTCATGTTCTTTTACCTCCTTATTTCTTAGAGTTCAACAGGGATGGGCATCTGAGCTGCCTGCTTGTGTTCAGCGCCGGCATAGACCTTCAGACGGCCAAAGCTGTTGTCACCGATGGTGTTCTTGGGGAGCATACCCTTAACAGCCAGTTCAACTGCCATCTCGGGCTTGGTAGCCATCAGAGTGCGATACTTGACAGCCTTCATGCCACCGATATAACCGGTGTGGTGGTAGTGGATCTTCTGATCCAGCTTCTTACCGGTGAGAACAACCTTACCGGCGTTGATAACGATTACGCATTCGCCGCAATCCACGTGAGGAGTGTATTCGGGGCGGTGCTTACCGTTCAGAATCGTTGCGGCAGCGACTGCAACCTTACCCAGGGTCTTGCCCTCGGCGTCGATCACATACCACTTGCGCTCAACGGTCTCTTTTTTGAGCATCGTAGTAGACATATGCATAGTCCTTTCATAAATCCATTTTTCTTAAGCCTTTGCAATTATAGCACAGAAAATGGATTTGTCAAGGGGTTTTTCAAACTTTTTTGAATTTTTTTCAATTTTCTGCGTTTTTCTTTCATTTTCTTGCGTTTTTGAAAGAATCATTCCTCTTCCGAGCTTTCGTTTTCCTCCGGGAACAGGAAATCCGTCACGGTGTACACCGATTCCTCCAGCAGGTAGGGGAGTGCTGTGTAGGTGATCCCAAAGTAAGGGCACTTCTTTTTGGGGAAGGCAAAGGTCAGCACGTTCCCCTCCAGCTCCACGTTGGGATACTCCGCCTTGATCAGCTGAATGTATTCTGTCTCCGCCTTCTCGGGGGAGGGGTAGGTCAGCCGCGCCAGCGCATTGAACACCCTGCCGTCTTCGTCAAAGCAGTAGGTGTATTCATAGCGGATCCCCTCGGATTCCACTCCCGCGGTGAGGTAATACTCGTATAAGATCACCATGATCTGCTTTTCCGGCAGGCTCTCCTCCTCGGAGGAGCCCTCCACGGCAACGCTTTCTTCCATGGAGGAGGTGCTTTCCTCCGCAGAGGAGGTTTCCGAAACGCTACACCCCCCACACACAAGGCAGACCGCCAACAGCAACAGCAAAAGCTTCTTCATATCAGAACCAGATCTCGCCGTTGTATTTGGTGGGCAGACCCTCGGCGTAAACGTGGGAGTCGTTGGAAAGGGTGAGGATCTCGGGCACTACAAAGCCGTCCCGCTCTTGGAACTTGATCACGGTCATGCCGCTGGTGGAAAGGTTGAAGTGGGTGCAGAAGATATTATAAGGAATATCCAAAAGGCTGCTCAGCACGCACATACCCGCGCCGTAATGGGCAAACAGGGCAATGCGCTTGTTGTTGGGAGCCACGGGGAGATACACGTGGTTTTCTCTGTCATGCTGATACCCCAGAGAAGCGATGAATTCGTCCACGTCCTTGTTCATGGCGGCGATGCCGGGAGCAAAATCGTGGCGCGCCACCACATCGGGGTGGGTGTACCACTTCTCGCCCAACGCCATTACGTCGGGGCGCATAAACAAACGAACGTTATCCGCATAAGCTACGGGCCAGGAATTGCCGCCCTTTCCGTTGGGCATCGCGGTGTATTCCCAAGCCTTGCCCTCGTGGCACCAATCCACCTTGTGGATCTCCTTCTTCAAAAGCTCTGCCGTGGGGGTACCCGTCAGCACCGCGCGGTTGGAGGAAGAGGAATAGATCTCGTCAATGCCGTAGCGGCACAAACGCTTGGCCAGGGCATCGGCCTGCTTCAGCCCCAGAGGGGTGAGAGAATCGGGATCGTAGATAGGGTCGCCGTGGCGAACGTAAAATAACAGCATAATTTCAAACCTCCGCTTTTCGTTGCTTCAAGTATAGCACAGAATTTCCCCGAATGCAAGAGGAAACCGCTTTTTTCGGAGCATAAGAAAGGGCACGCTCTAAAGCGCACCCTTCTTTGTGCTATTTTTTCTTTCGGATAAGGAGGACCGCGATGCCTGCGGCAACCAAAATCACGGCGATCACTACGGGGATCCAAGGGAAGCCGCCCTCTTCGGGCTCTTCCGTCTCACTTTCCGCGGTGCTTGCTTCTTCGCTGACCGCAGGGGAGACCTCTACGGAGGATTCTTCCACAGATGCTTCCTTGCTTTCCTCGGACACTTCTTCGGAAACTTCTTTGGAGACTTCTTCCGATACCTCTTCGGAAATCTCTTCGCTCACTTCTTCGCTCACTTCTTCGCTCACTTCCTCCGAAACCTCCGGCGGATCTACGGGATCCACGGGAGGCTCTACGGGCTCTTCCGCATAAGGATGCGGAACGCCCCAGGACACCATGGAAGCTGTACCTTGGATCCAACGGCTGTTCCAGCTTTCCGGCAGGGCTTCCGGCGCACAGTCTACTGCCTTCAAGGAAGAACACATGGTAAGCGCATAGTTTCCCACATCGTCGGCGTTGGGAATATAAACGTATTCCAAATGACCGCAACCGTAGAGGGCTTCGTTCCCGATTCGTTTCACGCTTTCGGGGAAGATCACTTCCTTCAGGAAGCTGCAGTCTTTGAACGCTCTGTCTCCCACTTGCCTCAATGTATCGGGCAATTTGATGGAAGTCATTGAGTTGTCGGCAAACGCATCGTCTCCGATGGCAATAACGGTCAGTCCGTCCAACTCCTCGGGAACAACCACTGCCGCCTGGTTTCCCAGATATTTCATGATTCGGACACCGTCGCCGTAAGCCTGATAGCGGAAATTCCCGCTGGTTTTTACTTGCTCTTCGGAGGTGCCCGTTGCACCCCAAACGATGATTCCGCGGTAATAATTAGTCCAACCGCTGCTCCAACCGGAAGGTCTCCACAGAGGCTCTGCGTAGATCGTGGTCAAACAAGGACAAAGCTCAAATACGTCATAGTCCAGCGATTGAATAGTGGCGGGCAGGAAGATGTTTTTGATCTCCGCACGAGAAAAAGCATACTGCCCTATTTTCTGCAGACTGCGGGGGAGGTCGATCCTGTTCACGGCGGCACTGTAGAATGCATGCTCTTCAATTGTGACCACACCCTCGGGAATGGTCAGTACGTCCCAGCCGGAGCAGTTATAAAAGGCATAGGGACCAATAGAAGTGATCCCCTCGGGCAGCTCCCCGTAGGCAAGGGCGCGTACCAGCGTGCCATCATACTTCATCAGGAAGGGACCTTCTGTATACAAAACGGGAGTGCCTTCCGCAACCGTCAGCTCCTTCAGATTGGGAATGGCTCCGAAGGAGTCGCCTTCCACGTTTACCAGGGTGGAGGGCAAATGCAGCTTCTCCAGCTTCTCTAAATTGCTTAAAGCAAAGCGATCGATGGAGGTAATTCCTTCGGGAAGCACCAGCTCCTTCAAATTGGAGCAACCGGAAAGCAAGCTTTCCCCCAGATCGGGCAGACCGGCGGGGAGCCGCAGTGTTTCCAGATTCTTACAGCCGTAAAAAACTTCCGTACCCAAGCTTGTGATGGTATCCGGCAGGATGGCGGAGGTGATGCCGGAATTGTTGAACGCACTTCTTCCCAGCTCCTCCAAAGCGGGAGGGAAGTCTACGTGGGACAGCTCCTTGCACTTGTGGAAAGCAAAGGAACCGATCTTCGTAACGGTGGAAGGCATCCGGAATTCCGCCAGAGACGTGCAGCTTTGAAAGGTCTGGGATTCAATGGTG
>JAFYNA010000083.1 GCA_017549925.1 Clostridia bacterium
ACTGTGACGGAGACCCAGGTGCCCGCTTCCTTCTCGGGAAGCCCTGCCCACCCATACAAATTCCCCAAACCCTGCCCCAAACAGCAGATGAGGCCTCCCACAAGGAACGCTTTCGCCCCGTTTTTTACCCAAGGGGATCGCTTTGCACGGGCTTCCGTGTACCCTTGATATCCGTTTTTTGCCATGACGTCGTTCTTCCTTTTCTTGTGTTTTCTTCATTTTTCCCTTTGGAAAAAGAAAATATGCGCCTCCCTTTCACATTTCTATTGACATTTGAGCAAAAATGAATATAATACAATTAGTAAAGTGTGGCTTTCTGTGCTTTTTTAGGCGCAGGGCCTTTCACCGCAAAACCATGATTTTTTTCAAAAGGTGGTATTGAATTTGAAACGGATCATCCCCAAACAGAAATTTGATAAATTTGCCAGCATCCGCGATATGCTGGATTATGCCGCCGAGACCTACGGCGACAAGGTGCAGTACCGTTACTTTACCAAAGGCACCGAGATCGGTGAGATGACCTACCGCGAGTTCCGTGAGGACGTTGACCGTGTAGGCACCGCCCTTGCCGCAAGAGGCCTGCGGGGTGCTACCGTTGCCATTCTGGCAGAGAGCCGTCCCGAGTGGATGGTTTCCTTCTGCGCAGTGGTCTGCGGAGGCGGTATGGTGGTTCCTATGGACAAGGAGCTTCAGGAGGATCAGATCATCGAGTTTTTGAACCGTTCCGAGTCCGAGCTGATCTTCTGCTCCGACCGCTTTGCAAAGCGTTTGCAGGAGCGTTTCGGTGAGCTTACCACCGCAAGATTTATCATCAATTTTGACAACGCTGCCGACGGCACCGGCGACGTGGAGAATTATTCCGACCTGCAGGAGAAGGGCAAGCTGCTCCTTTCCGACGGCTACATGGAATATACCACCGCACGGTATGATACTTCCAAGGCCTGCACGTTGCTGTTCACCTCCGGTACCACCGGTACCAGCAAGGGCGTTCTCCTTTCTCAGGATAACCTCACCTCCTGCGTACATCATTCCGCCAACATGGTAAATATCAAGGAAGGGGATGTCCTGCTCAGCGTACTTCCCCTGCATCATACTTACGAGCTGGTCTGTGCCGAGCTGGGTGCCATCTGCGTGGGTGCAACCACCTGCTTCAACAACAGCTTGAAGTATTTCCTGCGTAACGTCAAGATCTTCCGCCCCACCGCCATGGCAGTGGTTCCGCTCTTCCTGTCCACCATTTACAAGAAGATCAGCGAGGAGATCAAAAAGAAGAATAAGGAAAAGCTGGTTAAGGGCGCCATCGCCGTGACCAAGACCCTGCGCAAGGTTGGTATTGACCTGCGGGACACCGCCTTTAAGGAAATCACCGCGGCGTTGGGCGGCAGACTGAAGAACGTGATCTGCGGCGGCGCGGCTATGGATCCCGAGCTGGTTGACCGTTTTGCGGAATTCGGCATCACCGTTTGTCAGGGCTACGGCATCTCCGAATGCTCTCCCTTGGTGTGCGTGGTTCCCTATACCGCTATCCGCTCCAGCTCCGTAGGTCTCCCCGCTTACGGCACGCAGGTGAAGATTGTGATCACCGACGACGGCGGCAGAGAGTTCGATGCTCCCGTAGGGGAGATCGGCGAGATCTGTGTCAAGGGTCCCCAGGTAATGATCGGTTACCACAACAACCCCGAGGCGACCGCCGAGGCCTTCAACAACGAGGGCTATTTCCGTACCGGCGACTACGGTTGCTTGGATAAGGACGGCTATCTGTACATCACCGGCAGAAAGAAGAACATCATCATCCTCTCCAACGGTAAGAACGTTTACCCCGAGGAGATCGAGGAGTTCTTGGGTAAGATCGAATGCATCAAGGAATGCGTCGTGGTTGCCCGCTCCCGTGGGGAAGAGGAGGACGTGATCACCGCTGTGATCTATCCCGATTACGACAAGTTTGAGGGCAAGACCGACGAGGAGATCGCTTCCGCTATGAAGGCAGAGGTTGCCGCAGTGAACAAGAAACTCCCCACCTTCAAGCAGATCCGTAACATCGAGCTTCGCAAGACCGAGTTCGAGAAGACCACCACAAGAAAAATTATTCGCTATAAAGTATAACGCTAAAAACGCAATGAAAGGAACCCGTTATGTTTGAAAAAATCAAGAGCATCCTGATCAGCGAGCTGAATATCGACGAATCCCTCATCACTCCCGATGCGGAGATGATCTCTTCTCTGGGGCTGAACTCTCTGGAGCTGGCAGATCTCATCGTTATGTGTGAGGATCGCTTCGGTATCGTTTTTGAGGATGAAGATCTGGCTTCTCTCATCACCATCGGCGACGTTGCCGCGTACATCGAAGCCCGCGTTTGAAAAAATGCCCCCGTTAGGGCTTGACAAACGTATCCCTTTGTGATAAACTGTCTACACTTCATTCGTGGGGGAGTAGCAAGCGTAACGACCTTCGTTGCGTAGCAAGTCAACATCCTGGCTTTTGCCTGGCTTGCTTTCATTTGCGAGACTCATGTATAACCGAGGTTATACTTGGGTGTCCGATTATGGGATTTTCCCGGTATGGCCGTACGGTCATACCGGGTTTTTCTATCCCCCGAAAAAGCACAAAAAGGAACGATAGAATGCTGAACTTCGCTTTTTTTCTCAACGCATTTTCTTTGGGGATCGCCTTGGCCATGGATGCTTTCTCCGTTTCTCTTGCCAACGGGCTGAACTGCCCCTGTATGCCCAAGAAGAAAATGTGCCTGGTGGCAGGGATCTTCGCCTTCTTTCAGGCGGCAATGCCCTTGCTGGGCTGGTTTGCTGTACATACCGCGGCGGAGCATTTTGAGGCCTTCCGCCCCTGCATTCCCTGGATCGCCCTTGGACTCCTTGGGTTTCTCGGCGGTAAAATGATGGCGGAGGGGTTGAAAAATCAAGAGGAAGCCTGCAATATTGAGGCCGTCACCCTGCCGCTGCTTTTGGTGCAAGGGGTAGCAACCTCCATCGACGCCATGGCAGCAGGTCTTACCATCTCCGAATATAACGCGCCCATGGCCATTCTGTACGCCGCAATCATCGCCGTCGTTACGTTTTTCATCTGTCTGGCAGGCGTTGTGATCGGCAGAAAATTCGGCACCAAGCTGGCGGGAAAAGCCTCCGTCCTGGGGGGCGTGATCTTGATCGCCATTGGGCTGGAGATCTTTATTACCGGTATTCTGTAAATTATTTTTCAAAATATAGAAAGGGAAATCGTTATGGAAACGAAAGAGTTTGAAACACTATCTCTGAAGGAAACCTGCGAAGCACTGCAAACGGATGCTGTCAACGGCTTGACCGAAGAGGAAGCCGCCGCCCGTCTGCAAAAGTACGGGAAGAACAAGCTGGAAGAAAAGAAAAAGATGTCTCCCATCGCCATCTTCTTCTCTCAGCTGAAGGATCCCATGATCTACGTGCTGTTTGCCGCCATCGCGGTAACGGCGGGTATCTCTATTTACGAGACCATCCATTGGATCAAAGCGGGCAACGCCTTTGACTTCCTTGCCGTGGGAGATTGGCCCGACGTGGTGATCATCCTGGCGGTAATTCTGCTGAACGCCCTTATCGGTACCGTGCAGGAGATCAAAGCCCAGTCCTCTCTGGACGCCCTCAAGAAGCTCTCCAGCCCGGAATCCACCGTGATCCGCGGTGGCAAGCGTATGCGTGTCAAATCCGAGGATCTGGTACTCGGTGATCTGGTAGTGCTGGAAGAAGGCGACACCATCGGTGCCGACCTGCGCCTCACCGAGTCCTACAATATGAAGGTGAACGAATCCAGCCTCACCGGCGAATCCGCTCAGGTAGAGAAGGACGCATCCTTGACCTTCTCCGAGCCCGTGGGCATCGGCGACCGTAAGAACATGGTCTATATGTCCACCCCCGTTACCTACGGCAGAGGCAGCGGTATCGTCTGCCGCCACGGCATGAACACCGAGATCGGCCGTATCGCCACCGCTTTGGACAACGAGGTAGAGGAACAGACCCCTCTCCAGAAGGTGCTGGCCGGCCTTTCCAAGACCTTGGGTCTTATGGCCTTGGGCGTTGTCTTCTTCGTTTTGGCGGCGGATATTACCTGGCTGTTTGTCGACGGCAACGGCTCCGTTGTGGAGGCCTACGTAGAGGCTATCCTTTCCGCCATCGCCTTGGCAGTTGCCGCTATCCCCGAGGGACTTCCCGCCGTGGTCACCATCGTGCTGGCCTTGGGCGTTCGCAAAATGGTCAACGCCAATACCATCGTCCGCAAGCTTCCCTCCGTGGAAACCCTTGGCGCCGTATCCGTGGTATGCTCCGATAAAACAGGTACTCTGACCCAGAACCGCATGACCGTTGTGGAGGCCTACGTAGGCGGCAACGTCACCCTGCGCGAGAACTTCCCCCAAAGCACCGATACTACCCTCCGCCTGCTGGCACAGGGTATGTCTCTTTGCTCCAACGCCGTGGTAGATTCCGGCGTCAGCGGTGACCCCACCGAGATCGCTCTGGTACGCTTCGCCAACGAGATGGGAATGCCCAAATCCGTTCTGGAGGCAGACTCTCCCCGTATCGACGAGCTTCCCTTCGACAGCGACCGCAAGATGATGTCCACCCTGCATAAAACCCAGTCCGGTACCCGCAGCTTCACCAAGGGTGCCTTCGACTCCATTATGCGCCGCGCCACCAAGATCGTGGACGGCGACACCGTACGCCCCATGACCGAGGCAGACCGTCAGACCATTTCCGACGCCAACAGTGCCTTCAGCGAACGTGCCCTGCGCGTTTTGACCCTGGCCTTCCGTGACGGAGACTCCATTTTGGAGGAGGATCTGGTGTTCGTAGGCATGGTCGCCATGGTAGACCCCGAGCGTCCCGAGGCAAAGGGCGCAGTAGAGAAATTCGTCCGCGCAGGCATCGAGACCGTTATGATTACCGGTGACCACAAGGACACCGCCTTTGCCATTGCCAAGAATTTGGGCATCTGCCACTCCAAGGAGCAGTGCCGCACCGGCGCAGAGGTTGACGCCATGACCGAGGAGGAGCTCCGCGAGGCCTGCAAGACCGTCCGCGTCTTCGCCCGCGTTTCTCCCGAAAACAAGGTGCAGATCGTCAAGGCCTTCAAGGCAAACGGCAACATCTGTGCCATGACCGGCGACGGTGTCAACGACGCCCCCAGCTTAAAGGCCGCCGACATCGGCATCGCCATGGGCATCACCGGTACCGACGTAGCCAAGAGTGCCGCAGACATGGTGCTTACCGACGATAACTTCGCTTCCATCGAGAAAGCGGTGGAAGAGGGCAGAAGCATCTACGCCAACATCAAAAAGACGGTTTGCTTCCTGCTGTCCTCCAACATCGCCGAGGTCTTCGCCATGTTCGTTCTGATCTGCGTAGGCCTTCCCGCCCCCCTCATCGCCATCCACCTGCTGTGGGTCAACCTGATCACCGACAGCCTTCCCGCCATCGCCTTGGGTATGGATCCCAAATCTCCCGACATCCTGGATGAAAAGCCCAGAGATCCCAAGGAGAGCATCTTCCACGGTGGCGGCTTGCGCAACGTGATCCTCTACGGTGCCGTGCTGACCGTTTCCGTTCTCTGTGCCTACGTTGCCGCCGCAGTTATGGGCGGTGCATCCACCTTCGGTGAGATCAAGTCTCTCCTGGCAAGCGATGCTTCCGTTTTGGCGCAGGCACGTACCATGGCATTCACCGCCTTGGCCTTCGGCGAGCTGTTCCATATGCTGGGTGTCAGCACGGGCAGACATTCCGCCGTGCAGGTCTTCCGCAACAAAAACGGCATGATGGCACTTGCCTTTGCCGTAGGCTTGGGCTTGCAGCTCATCGTGGTGCAGGTTTCCGCCGTAGGCGCGATCTTCTCCACCGTTCCTCTCGGCCTTACCCAGTGGCTGATCACCGGTGCCTTGGCGCTTCTGCCTCTGGTTATCCACGAGCTGGAAGTGCTTATCCGCCGCATCTTCAAGAAATAAACATGAAAACAGAGCTGATTTTTCGGCTCTGTTTTTTCATATCTCTCTTTCGCTCTGCATACATTGCAATGGAGAGGAATGATCCCAATGATATACCGCCGCATGAAAAAGATCAAACGCAAGTTGATTTTTCTTCTAATTATCATATTAGCCCTTTGCCTCTGGCTGCGCCACGTAA
>JAFYNA010000084.1 GCA_017549925.1 Clostridia bacterium
GCGGTGCGTGCCGACTGCACCGGCGAGATCGGCGGCGCGTTTTTGCTGGACTATTTATGCACCGGGAACCAAGAAAGTCTGGAAACCTTCCGCAACACCCTCTCCTTCTGCTTTGATAAAATGCAGGTCAAGAGCGGGCTCCACAAGGGAATGCTCCGCTGGACGGAAATCGCTTGGCTGGTCTGCTACCAGGACGACGTTGCCCGTGCCATCCTCCCCGCTCTTTTGTGGGAGAACTTTGGGGAAGGCAGTGAATACTTTAAGAACGCGGTGGAGGCCTTGACCTATCTGGTGGAGACCACGGGAGAGGATGGTCTGCGTGCCGCAAGAACCGATTGCCCCCAGCTGAACGAGGAAAGCCTGAAGGCACTGAAGGTAGGCAAGACGGGCATTCCCTGCGCCCATTACAACGCATGGTATCACGCCGCGCTGTTGCTTGCCGCAAGAGCGGGAGCTCCCGCACACTTCGCAGAGGTGGCGGAAAAGGGTCTTGGCTCCATCATGGCGCTGTATCCCGACACCCAAAGAGAAACCAGCGAGACGGAGGAGCTTTGCCGCTTGGTGTTCCCCTTGGCAGTGCTGTATGAATACACCCGCAAGGAAGAGCATTACCGTTGGCTGATGCAGGTAATTACCGATTTGGAGAAGGTTCGCCACCCCTCCGGCGGCTACGCGGAGTGGGACACCGGCTACAAAGCCGCCTGCGCCCGCAACAACCACGGGGAATGCGCCCTGCTGGCCAACAACGGCGATCCCGTTGCGGATCTGCTGTATTCCAACAACTGGTTGCCCCTGGGCTTTGCTTACGCATATCTGGCGACGGGAGAAGAACTGTTCCACAAAAAGTGGCTGGAGATCTGCACCTTCTTGGGGAATTGTCAGATCCACAGCCGCGACCCCAAGCTGGACGGCGCATGGACCCGCGCCATGGACATGAACCGTATGGAGGCCTACGGCGTCCCCCACGACGTGGGCTGGGCACCCTGCTGTATCGAAAGCGGCTGGACCGTGGGCGAAATCCTCATGGGCGTACAGTTTATGTATCTGGCAGAAAAGCTTACTTGATCCATCAAACGCCCCTTACGGGGCGTTTTGTTTTGGAGGGCGCTGTCATCCTGAGCAAGCCGCGTATGCGGCGCGTCGAAGTTTTGCGGAAGGAACGGAGTGGATGGAGCAAAACCAAGGGGTGTTTACACCCCGAAGGGATCTCCTGCGAGTTTGATCTACCCCTTTAGATGTAAACTTACATCCATTGTGATAAAACAGTTCTTTCGTTACAGAAAGGTACATCAGACTCTTATGAGATCCCGCCTGCGGCGCTTTTTGATGCTCGGCGCTTCGCACCTCGACTACAAAAAGTTCGACTCACGCTCCGCGTTCGCTCAGGATGACGTGCTGAGGTAGCGAATGTGCTATACGCATCATTTCTTATGTCCTGTCCCCCACACAAAAAGGCACTTACGATCTCTCGCAAGCGGTTTTCTTTCCCCTTGACATCCCATCCCCTTTCATGGTATACTGTAAAAAACGCAAAGGAGGTTTCCTATGGAGAGTTCGAACCTGGTTTCCACCGTCATCTGCGATCTTGACCCTATGGGGCTGCTTGCAGGCGGGGCACCCGAAGACGAATACGAGCCGGAGATCCGGGAGATCGAAGAGCGGGTCACCCCGGAGCTTTCCGCAGAGGAGATCGCTTCCCTGATGGCGGGGGTGTTCTCACGGATGTTTTCTACGGAAGAACCGGCGGAAAAATACCTCACGGCGGCAAAGGGCGTCCGCGACGCGTTGCAGGGGAAGACCGTCTTCTACGAAACGTGGGAAAAAGGGAAGGTCACGATCGTCCCCGCCGTTTTCTCCGCGCAGTTCGTGAAGGTGATGAAATACCTCCCGCTGTACCGTGAGGAGCTTCCCCGGTTCCGCAAGGATCCCGCCCACATCTACGGTCTGCCCTTTTACGACCTTCCCGAGAAGGAATACCGCGGCACGGACCGCCGCTGGGAGCACCAGCGCTGGAAGTTTTTCCTCAAAAAAGAGCAGAAGCAGATCGGCAACGCTTACGTCTATGAGTACCAGATGCCCGACAGACCTGTGCGGGACGAGAAGTTTGCCATGAGCTACCTGCAGCTTCTCCACCGCCGGGAGGATTTTGAGCTGATCTGGGTGCGGCTTACGGGAAGCCACGAGGAGATCCCTAAAGGGTACGCCTTTTTCGGCTACGATATTTCCTACCCGCCGGATTTCGACGGCGGCTTCTCTATGATCTGCGATTGTATGTTCATCTGCCGCTGGCACGGTTGCGACTCGGAGGGGACGTTGTTCGCCGAGGATTTCGCCAAGCTGAACGAGCACGGCTTATTTGACCGCAAGGAAGACGCCCTGGCTTACCTTTACAAGTACGCGGGAGAGGACTGGACAGAACGGGGTTGGTTTGGCATTTTTGAAGTGTACGAAAAAGACTAAAACGCAAAAGGAGCACCTTTATGAAACGGCTTTTCCTTCTCTTTCTTCTGCTTTTCTGTGTTTGCACCCTCTCCGCCTGCGCCACGGTGCAGGTGAACGTGGAGCTTTCCGGGGAGCGGGAGGACATTACTTCCATTGAGCTGTATTCCGTTCAAACCTTATATACCGAAGAGAACGTATCCGCCCTGCGGGAGGAGAACCAACCTGTTTCGACCTTGGACGAGGCTTCCTACGACGCCTTTTTGGATCGGCTGGTCTCCCTGCCCTTTGAAGAGGAGCGGATCTATCTGCCCATCCCCATGGACGGCGGCTGCAACGTGGAGGGCTACGTCATTTGCGTGGTCTATTCGGAAGGCCGCTACGACCTGATCGCCTCCGGAGGACAGCTTGCACACTGGCTTGGCAAGGACGGCTCCGGCAGATACAACTACGGGATCGCCAACTACACAGGACAAGAAAGCTGGGATTCCTTCGTAGAAGCCTTCTTCCCTGCAGAAGGATAACTCTTGCTATATCGTACTCAAAGGAGGGAACCTTATGGATCTTTTTCTTGACAAAAACGATCACGATACCGCTCTCCCCACCGATAAGGAAGCCGCCGCGTATCTGCGGGATAAGCAGTTGAGCTTTTCCGACGGCGTGACAGAGGTTCGGTATTCCGAGGACGGCATGGCCCGTGTCGTGATCTTAGAGAGCGAGCACGGCTTTTTCACTGCGTGTCTTCAAGAGATCTTCTTTTTCGACGAGGACGAATTGAACTATTTCCCGGACAAATATCCCGCTTGGTGGCACACCGTAGCCGATGGCTCCGGGTTGTATGGAACCAAAGAGATTGCTCTGCGAGAGATCATGGCCCACCCGAAATACAAGGCTCGTTTTCTTGACAGCGAGCTTATTTGACTCACCAAACGCTCCTTTACGGGGCGTTTTTTACGGAACCTCATCCGTCACTCGGCAAGCCGAGTGCCACCTTCCCCACGATGAGGGGAAGGCGAGACACACCTACGGTGTGCGCAAAATGATTTCAATCGTTCGTAGCCGAAGTTACGGTGAGACAATATAGAAAGCTTTTGTCCGCTTGCGAAGCAAGCCTAGCCTTCCCCTTTGGGGAAGGGGGACCATCGGCGGACGATCCCAAGCACGAAAAGGAGAGTTTTGGTAACCTCCGCCGATGGTGGATGAGGTTCCTATCACCCAAAAAGGCACTTGCGATCTCTCGCAAGTGCCTTTCTTTTTATTTGCGGAAATGCTCTTTCAGCAGTGCGCAGTCGGCAGAATTGGTTTTGCCGTCGCCGTTGAGGTCACCGCGCTGTACCTGATCTTCGGCAAGGGTTTTTGCCCCCTCCGTATGGCGGGTCAGCACCAAATAATCCACGGGATCGGTTTTGCCGTCGCCGTTGACGTCGCCGTAGAAATAGGGCGCATCAGGCAGCTTGTCGGTGTATTCCGTCAAAGCGCTTACCACCTCTGCGGCAGTATGCTCTCCGTCACCGCCGTAGATGGCCTCCAGCTGTGTGCGGTAGTTGGTTCTGTCCACGATCACCACGCCGTGATCCACACCGGTGTTGCACTTGGTATGACGGCCGTTGGACACGTTCAAGACTGCCTTGATAAAGGCGTTGTAATCCTGATAGTTATCGCTGGCAAAGCCCACGTTGAAGCAACCCGCCGAGCTGTAAGAGGAGGGGGTGATGCCGTCGGTGGGTGCGGCGCTGAACTGGCTGCGGGCGTGAATGTTGATGGCGGAGGAGGTGCTGACATAGCTTCTCTCCCCGGTGCAACGCACTACGGGAACGCTTCCGCTGTTGTCCTGAATACGCAAAGCGGCGTAGCTTCCGCCGTGGTTGGTGGAAATGATGTTATAAACGCCGTCACGCACGGTGGGAACGGGCGTGCCTTCGTTGGTGGCAGGGTTGCGGGGATTGTCGGGAATGGTGGAGCATTTCTCGGATTCATACACCACCACGGGCTTGCCGTCCACCTCCTGCACCACGGCGCAGTAAGCGCTGAGGCGGTATTTGGTGTAATCGCTGTAGGTGGGATGGTTCACCAAATCGCTGCATCCGTCAAAGAAGAACACAACGCTGTCTCCGTTTTTCAGATTTCGCGCCACGCGGTAATTATCCTTTTCGGAAAGGATATGATACTTCATCATACGGTTAACGTAGGAGGTCTTTGCGGGATCGGACAGGATGGTACAACGAATCCCTCCCAGATCCTTTTCGGTGTAATAAGCAGTCTCTGCGGAAGCCGCCCCGATGGGCAACGCGGCAAGCAGCAGGCTGGCGGTGAGAAAAATATGAAGCCACTTCTTTTTCATGGTAGATCCTCCTTTTTTTCTTAGTATAAACCCAAAAAGGCCGATTGTCAAGAAAAATATACTTCTTGTGATTTCCTTATTATAATAGCGTTCTGTTTTTCTCTTGCAAAAGGGAAAAATCTGTGCTATACTATGGAAAAATAAGGGTAAAGGAGTTGCTCTTTATGAAGCTCAACTACAAACGCGTGGTGCTGGTGGGCATGGCGTTCTTCCTGATCTCTGCCTTCTGGCAGGCCTACGATGCCATCGTTCCGCTGATCTTGACCAACCATTTCGGTATGCCCCAAACCGCCTCCGGCGCAGTCATGTCCTTGGACAACGTGCTGGCGGTGTTTATGCTCCCCATCTTCGGCGCACTTTCCGACAAGACAAAAACCCGCTTCGGCAAGCGTACCCCCTATATTTTCTTCGGTACCATTGCCGCAGTGATCTCCTTTGTATGCCTTACCTTCATCGATAACTACCAGCTGGCCAAGGTAAACGCCGCAGGCTTCCTTTCCGTAGAAGGCAACACGGCAGAAACCCTGCAGAAGCTGACCTGGGAGCTGACCCTCTCCAACGTCTGGCCCTTGGTGGGCTTTATCGCCACCCTTTTGGTGGTGCTGATCGCCATGGCCACCTTCCGTTCCCCCGCCGTCGCTCTGATGCCCGACGTTACCGTGAAGCCCCTGCGCTCCAAGGCCAACGCCGTGATCAACCTCACCGGTACTGCCGGCGGTATTCTGGTTTTGGTTTTGGGCATGGTGTTCTCCACCTCCAAGAATAAATATATGTCCTACACCGGCTACGTGCTGGCAGTTTGCGCCATCATGCTGCTGGGCTTCGTGCTGTTCCTTCTCACCGTCAAGGAAAAGAAGTGGGCGGCAGAAATGGAAGAGGACACTGCCAAATACGGTCTGGAGGAGCCTGCCTCCCCCGACGTCCCCGCAGAGAAGCACAAGCTGACCAAGGGTGAGCTGACCTCCTTGCTGTTGATCTTGGCCTCCGTAGCCCTGTGGTTCATCGGCTACAACTCCATTACCAGCAAATATTCCGTATACGCATCCAATATCTTGGGATTTGACTACAAC
>JAFYNA010000085.1 GCA_017549925.1 Clostridia bacterium
CTCCGAGGGCAGTACGGTCACCGCCTCCCGCGACGGCAACGGCAACCTCTCTCTGCTCACCGACGGCAAGGAGCTGAAGGACGGCACCTCCGAGGGCACTGTGAAGTATGCAGGCAAAGAGGATCTGGTGCTGACCATGGACATGGGCTCCGTGAAGGAAGACATCTGTGACCTGGGTGTGGGTATGCTTTACGCCACCAGCATCAAGGGAAGCCTGCCCAAGTTTGCGAAATTTTATGTTTCCATTGACGGCGAGAACTACCTGCTGGTGGGCACCGCATACAGATATGACAAGATCGATAACAACACCCGCAGTGTGATCGAGCTTCGCCTGCAGAACAAGATCTCTGCTCGTTACATCAAGGTTGTCATTGCAGGGGAGGACATCATCTCCGACAACCTGTACATCGACGAGCTGTACGCTTACACCTACGACGAGGGCGAAGTGGAGAAAAAGCAGGATCTCACCTACGATGAATACTATCAGAACACTCCCCTGCCCGAGGTCACCGAGGATCTTTACTGGGACAAATCCGACGCGGACTACGACATGAAAGTGAACCTGGTAGCAGGCAAATCCTACCGCATCAAAGCCTCCATGCGCATCGACTCCCAGTACACCACCGATTACTACAACTCCCCCATTACCAACAAGGCACTCACCGACGGCAGAACCGGCAGTAACAGCCTTGGCGACAGCGCATACTTCCACTTCACCCGCTTTGTGGAACGCACCATTTATTTTGATCTTGAGAAGATCAGCAGCATTTCCTCCGTGAGTGTCGGATTCCTCCGGGATACCGGTGCAGGCATCCACCTTGCCGAGTCCGTTGCTGTTCTGGGCTCTATGGATGGCAAGAAATGGGGCGTGATTGCAACCGGAACCCCCACCACCACCAACGTCGGAGTACAGCGAATGACTTACACCTTGGATTTTGACGCAACCAAGGTACGCTTTGTAGCCGTTAAGATCGGCTTGACCAGCCATCTTTGGATGGACGAGCTTGCCGTCTACGGCACCAAGAACGTAAGCGAGGCTAAAGAGCTGGAGTACAAGCCCTCCGAGCAGGTCTACCCCAACGAGTATCTTTCCAAAGATGCCTTGGGCGGTATCGAAAACATCATTCTGATGTATAACTATAAGACGGAAAATCCCGCTTCCGGCTTGAACTCTGTGGAAAAGCAGCTTCTTTACGCAGCATACCACGACAAAGACGGCAATATGCTGGATACCTTCTTCGATTCCTTCCTGTACCTGCCTTGCAGTACGGTCACCCCCTCCGGCGGACACCTGTATTACGATTCCAGAACGCCCTCCCGCGCCTCCGACTGGCTGGATTACGAGGAGGATCTGTTCAAAGAGAACTATAACGTTCCTGCGCTTTCCGAAGCGGTTTCCATCATGGATGAGACCTTGGGAACGGATACGGAGATGTCCGTGTTCTTCTCCATCTTCTCCACCGTCTACGGCGACAAGGGCTTCGGCGATATTGAGGGCGAGATCAACGGTGTGGACTTTACCGACATTGAGGACCGCAAAAAAGTCATCAAGTGGTGGATCCACCATCTGATCGATCGTTTCGAAAGCGGCGAATACGGTAACCTGCGTTTGGACGGCTTCTACTGGTATCACGAGGCCATCGAGACCTCCGATCCCCACGAGGTTGAGCTGGTGAAATTCACCGCGGATTATCTCCACTCCTTGGGCTATTACTTCATCTGGATCCCCTACTATCAGTCCTCCGGTTTCATGACCTGGAAGAGCTACGGCTTTGACGCGGCGGTGATGCAGCCCAACTATATGTTCAAGGACGACGTTCCCGAATCCCGTCTTTACGATAACGCAAACTATACAAAGATGCTGGGCTTGGGCGTTGAGATCGAGGCAGACTACGGCGTTGTATCCGATCCCGCAAAGCGAGAGAAGTACAGAGATTACCTCCGGGTCGGCGTGGAGACGGGCTATATGAACTCCATCAAGATGTACTATCAGGATGCAGGCGTGTATTACAGCGCATACAAATCCACCGATCCCTACTATCACTCGGTATATGACGAGACCTACCGCTACGCCAAGGGAACTCTTACCTACGGTCTCTCCGAATTGGAGGTTACCACCTTCACCGGAACGCAGGATAAGCAGCTGGTGATCTTCCCCAAGGCGGTTGACGGCTCTACTCTCAACGTGGACGTGGCAATGCATCCCAAGTACGGTACCATCCGCACCTCCTCCAACGGACGTATTTATTACTACCCCGCAGAAGGGTTTGTGGGTGAGGATACCTTTGTGATCCGTGATGCCAGCAACGAAAAAGACCCCGGCGTGGTCATCACCGTGGTCATTGAAAAAGAGGCAGAATAAGAAGGTACGATTAAGGGGTGTTCTTTGGAAAAAGAGCACCCCTTAAAAACCCCAAGAAATCTTATCGCCGAACACCTTTGAAAAGGCGTTCGAGGGATTAAATTTTTCGTCGTTAAATGTTTTTCAAATAGGCAAGCAGGTCTTCGTAGTCTCCCTTTGGGACGGCGGAGATGTCTGCTTCTTTTTTGTTGATCAGATCGTTGGTAAGCAGGAAAACGGAAATGCCCAAGGTGGCGGCGGCCAGATCCTCGGTGGCATCGTTCCCCACCATCAAGCATTCCTCGGGGGCACAGCCCAGCTTTTCCAGCGCCTCGGCATAGTAAGCGGGGTTGGGCTTACAGAAGCGGGAATTCTCGTAGGTGGTGACCAGTTCAAAATCGGCCTTGTTCAGCCCTGCCCAGCGGATGCGGGCTTCCGTTGCCACTGCGGGGAAAATGGGGTTGGTGAGCAACGCCAGGCGGAAGCCTCTCCCTTTCAGATAAGCGATCACCTCGGCCGCCGCGGGGGCAAACCCACAGGACTGCTGTACCGTGGAGAACTCGTTGCGGTAATACTCGTCGAACAGAGGCTCGTCCTTCCGCACCTCTGCGCCGAAGCGAGTGGCAAAGGATGCCCAGAAGGCTTCCTCGGCGGTTTTGGAGCCGTCGTTCTTCACCATGGCGGCGATGCCCTCCCAGATCCCCGCGATCAATGTCTGCGGGTCGTAGCCGTGGGGGGCAAGCTTTTTGGCCAGGGAACCGAAATATGCTTTTACAAATACCTCCTGATCCATGGGCAGGAGGGTACCGTCCAGATCAAACAGCACGGTGGTGATCTTTTTCATGTTGCGTCACGTCCTTTTCTTTCTCCCTCTTAGGATAGCCTTTTTTGCGAGAAAAAGCAATAGAAAACGCTATTTATTCACATTCTTTTAACGAACTGCCGTGGCCAGCAATCCCGCAGACAAAAGAAGATGCCACAAGGGGAAGCGGGAACAGACGCCCAAGGCAAGAAGCAGGAGGGCAAGCCCCACGGCGGTGATGCGGGAGATGGCTTTGACCATTCGTGCGGCCTGCTCCGGGGAGTGGTTCATCAGTAGAAGCGACAGCAGGAGCTTGCCGCCGTCCAAGGCCTCCCAAGGAAGCAAATTCAAAAAGGCGAGGTATCCGTTGGCCAAGACAAAAAACGCGGTGTAGGGGGAACTAAGAGCCCAAGGAAGGCAGATCAGCAGTGCGGCAAGGTTTGCCCCCGCCCCCGCAAAGGCGATCCATGCAGAGCCTCCCAGAGAGCAAAGGCTGTCGTCATACAGGATCAACGCTCCCATGGGCATCACGTCCACCCGCCGTATGGGCAGGCGCATTTTTCGGATGGCCAGCAGGTGCCCGCCCTCGTGGAGCAAGGCGGCCAGTAGCAAAAGCCCTCCCGCGAGAAGCCCCTCCAAATACAGGGTCATCAAGAGGGCGGGGAGGGCGAACAAGTTCACCCGCAGCTTGATGCGGGGAAAGACGGCGTACATCGGTCACTCCCCCATTTCCCGGCGCAGGGTGTCTATGATGCTTTGGGGGTGATAGGCTTCGCCTCCCGTCATGGTTTCTTCCGTTTGCCCTCTCAGATGGCAGAGACGGAGCCAGCAATACAAAAACAACAGTAACACCAAAAGCAACAGCCACTCGCTTTTGACCTTGCGAAACAAGATATGAGGCTTCTTCACGGACAGCCCTTCCTTTCTTCTCGAAAAAAAGATGACCTTCCCTACGGGATGCGACAGTTTTTTCACCTCTTACGGACTACAATAGAAGCAACCAAGGGAAACGGGAGGGATGCTCTACGGCAGAGGGAGAAGAGGCATTGATACTATATGCGGACGTTTTGATCTTTTTGAACTTCGCCATGGATTTTCTCTGCCTTTGCGCCGCCGCAAAGATCGGCGCACGGAAATTCATAGGCTGGCGGGTGGTTTTGGGCGCGTTGTGCGGGGCAATTTACGCCGCGGCAGTTCCCTTTTTGCCGCTTGAAAGCAGTGTGCTTCATTTGGGGGTCTCCGCGTTGCTTTGTCTCGTCGCCTTCCCCGTGGGGAGCGGAAAGATCTTTTTAAAGACGTGGTTTTTGTTTTTGATGTCCAGCGCGTGCTTAGGCGGCATCGTCAGCGGGGCGTATTACATAGGACAGCAAAGGATCACGGTGTGGGGGTTGCTGCTGACAGCGGCGGTATGTTGTCTCCCCGTGGTGCTTTACGGTCTGTATTGCAGAAAGAGGGTTTATGAGAAAAACATGAAAATCGAGATCTCCTTCGGAGAAAATCTTATCAAAGCGGATCTGCTGGTAGACAGCGGAAATTTGGTGACAGAGCCTTTTTCCGCCCTGCCCGTGGTGATCCTTTCCTCTGCGGTGCTTCCCCCGCCGCTGAACAAGCCCACACCGGGGAACAGCCCCGTGCCCTTGCGGGCCATTCCCATTCGCACCGAGACGGGGCTGGGATTGATCTATGGGTTCATTCCCGACAAGGTCACCCTTTGCCCGCCCTTTGAAAAGAAAAAGCAGGTGGAGGCTGTGATCGGCATCGACACCGACAACGCCGATTTTGCAGGGCTGGACGGCCTGCTTCCCGGTGCGTTGGTGTGAAGAGGAAAATGTTTTGGCAGAAAGGCAGATATCTATGAGCATCGGTATTTTAACCAAGAACCCCATTGAGCGTTTTTTGAAGAAGATCTTTCCCCCGGGGGAGGTCTATTATATCAACGGCCCCCAAACGTTGCCCCCGCCCTTATCCCACGAGGAGGAGGCGGAGCTGATCGACCGTCTTGCCATCGACGAGGGAGCGCGGAACATTCTGGTAGAGCGCAATCTGCGGCTGGTGGTCTACATCGCCAAGAAGTTTGAAAGCACCGCAGTAGGGATCGAGGATCTGATCTCCATCGGCACCATCGGGCTGATGAAGGCGGTGAACACCTTCCGCCCCGACAGGCAGATCAAGCTTGCCACCTACGCCTCCCGCTGTATTGAGAACGAGATCTTGATGTTCTTGCGGAAGAACGCGGGGGTAAAATCCGAGCTTTCCTTGGACGAGCCGCTAAACGTGGATTACGACGGCAACGAGCTGTTGCTCAGCGATATGCTGGGCACGGAGGTGGACGAGGTGTGCAAGGAATTGGAGGTCAAGGAGGAAAAGACCATGGTGCGGAAGGCACTGGCCTGCCTTTCCCCCAGAGAGAAGACCATCATTGAGCTTCGGTTCGGCTTAGCCCCGGGAAGCGACGGCAAGGAAAAGACCCAAAAAGAGGTGGCGGATCTGCTGGGGATCTCCCAAAGCTACATCTCCCGCTTGGAAAAAAAGACCATGGAGCGGCTGAAGGAGCTGCTTCGGCGGATATAGGGTTGACGGACGGCGTTTTTTGTGTTATCATGGGGACATCCACCAAGGAAAGGAGCCGTGCCCATGGAAACGAAAGCGATGTTGTTCTCCCTGATAAAAGAAGAGATCTTCGGCAGCAACGAGAATGCTGAGATCCCCTCTGCCCATTGGGAGAAGGTCTACGCCCTTGCTTGCCTTCACGATTTGGGGCACATTCCCGCCTCCGCCTTGGAGCGCAAGGGAGTAGCAGAGCAGGACGAGTTATCCCAAAGAATGTTCAAGACCCAGATGACGGCTCTTTACCGCTACGAGCTGAACTGCCACGAGCTGAAGGCCATCTGCCGCGTTCTGACGGAGGAGCAGATCCCCCATATGCTGTTGAAGGGCTCTGTAATACGGGATCTGTATCCCAAGCCCTATCTCCGCACCAGCTGTGACATTGACCTTTTGGTCAAGGAAGAGGATCTGGCAAAAAGCGCGGCGGCACTGGAAGCGAAATTGGGCTACGCCGCCTCGAAAGAGCCCGCTTTCCACGATCTTTCCCTGTACTCCCCCAGCGGGGTACATTTGGAGCTGCACTTTAACCTTTTGGAGCATTCCATGCCCATGGATAGCGTTTTGAGCCGCGTTTGGGAGTTTTCTCTTTTGCGGGAGGGGTACACCTACGTGCAGGAAGCCGCCTTCTTGCTGTTCCACACCGTGGCTCACATGGCCTACCACTTCTCCCACGGGGGATGCGGTATCAAGCCATTTATGGATCTGAAGCTGTTGCATGACAAGGCAGATTATGATAAAGAGGTCTTCTCTTCCCTTTGCCGTCAGGCGGGGCTGGGGGAATTCTATGAGCAAGCGTTGCGTTTGTGCGAGGTATGGTTCGGCGCAGGCACACACACGCCGCTGACCTTGCAGATGGAAGCCTATCTTCTGCGCGGCGGGGTTTACGGCTCTACGGAAAACCACGTGGCGTTGGGACGGCAACGAGCAGGGGGCAAGCTTCGTTACGCGCTGAAACGGATCTGGATGCCCAAGGAGCAACTGAAAATGCGGTATCCCAACATGAAAAAGTCTGCCCTGATGATCCCCTAGTATCAGCTCCGCAGATGGGTGGAGACGGTATTCGGCGGCCGACTGAAGAACGCCGCAGGCGAGATGAAGGCCAACCGAAAGATCTCGGAGGATGCCTCCCTGCGCACCGACGAAATGATGAAGCAATTGGGACTGTAAAAGCTTCCCCGTACCGTTTTTACGGTATGGGGATTTTTTTGTGTTTTCCTATTGACAAATCCGTTATAACTGTATATAATGAACATATACAGTTGATGAGAGGTAACGGGATGCACGTTTTTATCGACAACAAAAGCGGAACGCCTATCTACGATCAGATCTACACCCAGATCAAATCGCAGATCATAAACGGCAGTTTGAAGGAGGACGAGATGTTGCCCTCCATCCGCGGTCTGGCAAAGGATCTGCGGATCAGCTTCATCACCACCAAGCACGCCTACGATGAGCTGGAGAAGGAAGGCTTTCTGTACACCGTTCCCGGAAAGGGGTGCTTTGTCGCCCCCAAGAACGTGGAGCTTCTGCGGGAGGAGAATCTGAAGAAGATCGAATCCCATATGGAGCAGATCGCCGTCCTGGCTGCCTCCTGCAATCTCACCAAGGAAGAACTGATTGCCATGCTGGATTTCTGCATGGAAGACAAAACATAGAAAGGAAGATGCACGTATGTACGCATTAGAGATCCAAAACCTGCAAAAGAAGTTCGGGGACTTTACCCTGGACGTAAGCTTTTCTTTGCCCAAGGGGTGCGTCATGGGCTTGATCGGCACCAACGGCGCGGGCAAAAGCACCACCATCAAGCTGGTGCTGGATATGCTGAACAAGGACGGCGGCACCGTGAAGCTGTTCGGAAAAGATCACAAGGATGACCTTGCTTCCGCCAAGGAGGATATGGGCATCGTTTTGGACGGCATGGGCTTCCCCGTGGGGTTCACCCCCAAGTATATCGGCTCCCTTTTGAAGGATATCTACAAAAACTGGGAGCAGGACACCTACCGCAGTCTGCTGGAAAAGTTTGACATCCCCTACACCAAAGCCTGGGGAGAGCTTTCCACGGGTATGAAGATGAAGCTGAACCTGGCGGTGGCTCTGTCCCACCGTCCCAAGCTGCTTTTGCTGGACGAGCCCACCAACGGCCTTGATCCCTTTGCCCGGGATCAGGTTTTGGATCTTCTCATGGAGTTCACCCGTAACGAGGAGCATTCCGTGCTGATCTCCTCCCACATCGTCAGCGATTTAGAGCGGATCTGCGACTACGTCACCTTCCTGGACAAGGGCCGTGTGCTAGTTAGCGACGAGAAGGACGCTCTCCTGGCGCGGTACGGCGGACTCCAGCTTTCCGCAGAGGAATACGCCGCCTTAGGTGACCTTTCCCCCGTGCATCTGCGGGAAAGCCACAACGGCGTGGAGGCCATTCTCCTCCGCGAGGATCTGCCCGCAGGGGTAACGCCCCTCCCCGTGACGGTGGAGGAGCTGTTCGTCGCCATGGTAAAGGAGGCGCGTGAGGAATGAAGCGCGCACTTCTAAAGGAACGGGCGGAGCATTCCGAAACCGCCAAGGTGGTTTGGCTCATCGCCCTGTTCACAGGCTTTTTGGGGGCGTATCTGGGAGGGAGAGCAGGTGGCTTCATCCCCTCTTTGATGTGCGGATTTTCCTACGCAGCCATTTACGTTCCCTTTGCAGAGCTTAACGCCACGGCGGACTACATCCGCTTTACCGAAACACTGCCCCTTTCTGCAAGAACAAAAGTATGGGGGAAGCTGATCTACCGCATGATCTACGTTATCCCCATGGGGATCGTATGCTGTTTGGGCTATCTGCCGGGCTTGCTCTCTGCCGACGATTTTTCCCCGGAGAAGCTGTTTGCCTTTGGGGTACTGCAATTCCTGATCTGGGTTTTGCCCGCGGCAATCTTTCCCCTCCTCACCGTCAAGCGGGAGGGAGCCTGCCGTCAAACAAAAAGCATCCTGCTTTACGCTTTTTTCAATGCTGAAGTCGTCGGTTTCTTAAACAGATTCTTCGACGGGAGCTTTTCCTATGCGCCCCTGCTCTGGACGATCCTGCTGTGCGGCGGTATTCTCCTCTTTTTCATTGCCGCAGAACGGACGGTATACCTGTGGCAGGAGCGTCCCCTGCCGTAAATCAAAAGAAAGGAGCCGTTTATGAAAGGGCTTATCAAAAAAGAATTGCGGAGTCTGCGTGTTTTTACGGTCATGCCCATGTTCGGAATTCTCAGCACAAGTCTCATTTTTCTTTTAGTGAATTTTGAAAAAGATCTCTCTTACGCCATATCTTATGGCTGTCTGGCTTCTATCAGTTACACCTGGGCGGTGGAAGGCGCATCCACAGATGCCGGCAACGGTTGGTTGGGGTGGATCGGTGTTCTTCCTGTGAGCAAAGAGCAGTATTTCAAGGCCAAAAGCATTGGCGCTGCGGTTGCCGTGTCCCTTGTGCTTCTGCCCCAATGGATCTCTCTCGCCATACGGTTCTGCACCGACGACGATCTGACACCCCTTGGACTCATTCCCATGTATCTCGCATTGCTTTCCAAAGCCGTAACCACCGTGGCCGACTGTCTTCCTCCCCCGATCTACACAGGAAAAAGCCGAAGACTGTGGACTGTCCTCACGATCATTTCTTGGGTGCTACCCTTCGGGAACATTCTTCTGGCGCATCTATTGATCCAATCGCCGGACGAATTGCTATTTTGGGTACTGTTGCTTCTGCAGGTCAGCGCCTGTCTGGTCCTTACCTTCGCAACGGTGAAAAATAAAGCCGAGCTGTTTGAAGGTTATCAGCTGGGGATCCCCCGGGAATTACAGATCATGACCCCGCGCAAGTAAGGATTACGAAAGGAGCCGTTTATGAAAGGGCTTATCAAA
>JAFYNA010000086.1 GCA_017549925.1 Clostridia bacterium
AAAAAACTTGTACAAGAATTGTAATCGTTACAGAAAGGATATACGGAATTATGGATCGCATTTATGACTTAGCGAAAGAGATGATCGCTTTGCCCGGCGTTTCCGGCGACGAGGCCAAGGCGCTCCCCGATCTGGAGAAGCTGTACGGGCATTATTTTGACGAAACCGGCATTACCCCTGTGGCTTCCTTCTACGGGATCCGCAAGAGCAAAAAGCCCGGTGCCAAGACCATCCTGCTGGATGCTCATTTTGACACCATCGGCTTTATCGTCACCCAGATCTGCGAGGGTGGATTCCTGAAGGTAGCCGGTATCGGCAGAACCGCAGAAAAGAATCTCTCCGCATCGGAGGTTTGGATCTACGGCAAGAAGATCATCCCCGGCGTGTTCGCCTCCAAGCCCCCCCATTTGCAGGAGCCCGGCGAACGGGAACAGAAGATGGAGCTTTCTTCCTTCTCCATCGACACGGGACTCACGAAAGAAGAATTGGAGGAGATCGTACGGATCGGCACCTTTGTGGGCTTTAAATCCGAAACGGAACGTCTTTACGGCAACGTAGTGGTAAGCCCCTCCTTTGATGACCGTATCTGCGCCGCATCTCATTTGCGTACGCTGGAGCTTTTGGGAGACGAGGACGTGGGCGTTAACATCGCCGTACAGTTCTCCGCAAGAGAAGAGCTGGGCTATCAGGGCGCAAGAACCACAGCCTACCGTTTGAACCCCGACATTGCCATCGTTATGGACGTAGGACACGCTTACGTGCCCGGCGCGCCCGAACGCAGAAAGTGCGTTGAGCTGGGCAAGGGCTGTATTCTCTCCTACTCTCCCCAGACTAACCGCGCCTTCACCGTGATGGCGGAAGAAACAGCACAGGAGGAGGGCATTCCGATCCAGCTGTTGGCAGAGCCCGGTCAGACCGGCACCAACTCCAACGCGGTACAGACCGGACGAACCGGTGTCCCCGTTTGCCTCATCTCCGTGCCTTTGAAGAATATGCACACCGCAAACGAGATCGCGGATCTCGGCGACGTAATGGCGGCCTCCAGACTGGCGGCGGCACTGATCCGTAAGATCGGAAAGAAGGAGGCGTGAGCAGATGGAATTTTTCGCAAGATTAAAGGATTACTGCGACATTCTCGGCCCCTCCGGCATGGAGGATCTGGTAAGAGAACGGATCATCGCAGATATCAAGGATTCCGGCGCGGAATACGAGGTAGATGCCCTGGGCAATCTCATCGTGTTCAAGAAGGGTAAGCAACGCCGCGACAAGAAGCTGTTGGTTGCCGCTCACATGGACGAGGTTGGCTTTATGGTCACCTACGTAGGTGAGGACGGCTACATTATGTTTGCACCGGTGGGTGGTATCGATCCCCGCGTGGTCAGCGGCAGAAGATTGGTGTTCTGCAAGAACGGCATCAAGGGCGTGGTTGCTTCCAAAGCCATCCACATTCAAAAGCCCTCCGAATACGGTATGTGCGAGCCCATCTCCGAGATGAACATCGACATCGGATGCTACGACAGAGAGACCGCTTCTCAGTTTGCAAAGATCGGCGACTGCGCCGCCTTCTGCCCCAACTATGAGGAGTTTGGCAACGGCTTGATCAAATCCAAGGCATTGGACGACCGCTTTGGCTGTGCATTGATGGTGGATATGATCAACTCCGAGCTGGAGTACGATACCTATTTCGCCTTCAACACCTGCGAGGAGATCGGCTGTGACGGTGCCGCAGAGGTTTGCTACCGCATCCGTCCCGACATCGCGGTGATCCTGGAATCCACCACCGCAGGAGACATTTACGGTACTCCCGAGGGCAAGCGTGCTTGTGAGCTTCACAAGGGCGCGGTGATCTCCCACATGGACGGCGGTACCATTTACGACAAAGAGCTGGTTGCTTTGGCACTGAACGTGGGCAAGGAAGAAGAGATTCCCTGCCAGCTGAAGAACATCGTTGCCGGCGGTAACGAGGCCAGCGCATTCCAGAAGGGCGCTATGGGCGCAAGAGTTCTGGCCATTTCCGCACCTACCAGATATATTCATTCCGCCTGCTGTGTTGCCGCAAAGGAAGATCTGATCTCCGTGGGCAAGCTGGCAAGAGCAATCATTGAAAGGAACATTTGAGTATGCTGACGTTAACTAAAAAATTCACCTCCGCTTTTTCCGTATCCGGCGCTGAGAAGCCCTTGGCGGATATCATTGCAAAGGAGCTTGCTCCCGTTGCGGATGCCATCGAGACCGACGCCATCGGCAACCTGTACGTTTTGAAAAAGGGTAAGGATTCCTCCCGCAAGCTGATGATCGCCGCCCATATGGACGAGATCGGCTTTGTAGTCACCTCCATCGACGGCGACGGCTACGTTCACGTTTCCAACGTCGGCGGTATCCACGCCGTGGCTTCCTCTTACCAGAAGGTTCGTTTTGCAAACGGCGTGACCGGTGTCATCGTTTTGGAAAACGGCACCAAGGCGGCAGACATCTCCGTAAAGAAGATGGTCATCGATATCGGTGCCAAGGACAAGAAGGCTGCTGAAAAGCGTGTCAAGATCGGCGACGTTTGTGCCGTGGTTCCTATGCTTCAGAAGCTGGGCGGCACCCGTTATGCGGCAAAAGCATTTGACGACCGTATCGGATGCGTGGTAGCGGCTTACG
>JAFYNA010000087.1 GCA_017549925.1 Clostridia bacterium
GAAAACACATGGAATTTATCCACAACTGCAGTGGGACCTGCTCCCGCTCCATCCGTTTTGACATGGATGAAAATCATATCGTTACCGGTGTTGCGTATACCGGAGGCTGTAACGGCAATTTGAAGGGCATCGCCCGTCTCTGCGAGGGCATGAAGGCCGAAGAACTTATTGAACGTCTGGAAGGCACCAAGTGTGGCTTTAAAAACACCTCCTGCCCCGATCAGCTGGCGCAGGCACTGAAAAACGCTTTGGCAAACAAATAAATTGCAAAAAGGAGTAACGCGTATGAATACCGCTTACGAAACCGCTCTGAAGGAATACGAAAATTGGCTTTCCCACGTTACCGAGGAGGAAAAGGCCGCTCTGGAGGCCATCCGCGGTGACGAGAACGCCATTCTCTCCCGTTTTGCCATTCCCATGTCCTTTGGTACCGCAGGCTTGCGCAGTACCATGGATCTGGGTATCTCCCGCATGAACGTGTATACCGTTGCCCAGACCACCAAAGGCTTGGCGGATCTGGTGCTGGAGGCGGGAGGCAAGGACAGAGGCGTTGCCATCAGCTATGACAGCAGAAATAACTCCGGGCTGTTTGCCCATACCGCGGCGAGAGTTCTGGCCGCTTGCGGGATCAAGGTATATCTCTTTGACGGTATCCGCCCCACTCCCGAGCTTTCCTTTGCCATTCTGCATTACGGATGCATCGCCGGTATCAACGTGACCGCATCCCACAACCCCAAGGAATACAACGGCTATAAGGTTTACTGGGAAGACGGCGCACAGCTGCCTCCCGAACACGCTGAGGTAGTTTCCGCCGCCGCGGCCGCAACGGATATCTTCTCCGTTAAGCTGGCAGATCTGGACAAAGCCATCGAAAGCGGTCTTATTACCGTCATTGGTGACGAGGCGGACGAGGCGTTCCTGTCTGCGGTATTGAACTGCGCATTGGCGCCCGATCTCACCGCAAAGTACGGTAACGGTCTGAATATGTTCTACACTCCTTTGCACGGTACGGGCTATAAGCTGATCCCCGAGTGTTTGAAGCGCTGTGGCATCACCAATCTGCAGGTGGTAGAGGAGCAGGCTGAACCCAACGGTGACTTCCCCACCGTGGCTTCTCCCAATCCCGAGAACAAGGAATGCTTTAACCTGGCGGCAGAGAAGATCAAGGAGCTGGGGTTGAACTGCAACATGATCATTGCCAGTGACCCCGATGCGGACAGAGTAGGTCTTGCCCTGCGCGGCAAGGACGGCGAGTTCTTTGCCCTCAACGGCAACCAGATCGGTGCGTTGCTCATCGACTATATTATTAAGGTAAGAAAAGAAAAAGGCATTCTGCCCGAAAACGGCTGTGCCATCAAGTCTATCGTATCCTCCAACCTGTTTGATGCCATTTGCGATGCTCACGGCGTTGCACACATCAGCGTACTCACCGGGTTTAAGTACATCGGCGAGAAGATCAAGCAGTGGAAGGCCAGCGGTGAGCATACCTTTATCTTCGGTTACGAGGAAAGCCAGGGGTATCTGTCCGACGGCTATGCAAGAGACAAGGATGCCATTGCCGCGGCGATGCTCATTGCCGAGATGGCGTGCTACCATGCCGCCGCAGGCAAGACGGTGGCCGAGGCGTTGGATGAGATCTACGCAACCTACGGCTGTTACCGTGAAGCCGTGATCAATCTTGCCATCACCGGGTTGGATCCCATGGGTCTGATGAAGGAGCAAATGGCGGCGATGCGTGGAAGCGCACCCAAGTCCATCGGCGGTCTTTCTGTGGTTCGTGTAAGAGATTACAAGGACGGCAAGATTTATCACGCCGACGGAACGGTAACCGAGACAGGTCTCCCCTCCTCCGACGTGCTGTACTACGAGCTGGAAAGCGGCGATGCTGTCATCGTTCGTCCTTCCGGTACCGAGCCTAAGATCAAGGTTTATATCCTTGCCAAAGGAGACAACGAGCAGCAGACTGCCGAAAAGATCAGTGCTTTCTCCGCAGAGATGAAGGCGAAGCTGAACGGTTAAGATAATAGTACGTTTAAGGACCTTTCTTTCGAAAAAGAAAGGTCCTTAAAAATCCCCAAAGAAACTTGCCTTTCCAAAACCCATATACATGGGTTTTGGCATAAAAGTTTTTGGGGTGAGAGTATGAGAGAGGGACTTTTTCCAAAAAGTCCCTCTCTCATAAATTATTGCAATAGCTTAAAAGTCATAGCGGCTTCTTGGTTGATATAGCCGTAATTCTGTAAGAAGCTCAAGAACAGCTCACACAGGAAATACAACAACGCAAAGACGCCCACCCACAAAAGGATCTTGGGCAACAGCATAACCTGACGGCGTTCCCTCTGCTTTTCGATAACGGCAAGACGCTCCAGGGCTTGGTTACAAAGCTCCACCTTGTGCTTTTGCTCTTCTTCTGTTTCCATATATTTGTTCTGCTTGTAGGCGGAGGTGTCGTTGAGGATCCGCTTGCCCTCGTTGTTCTTGGCGATGGTCTCCTCCAAGCGCTCCACAGAGAGATTTTCGAACTGCCAATCCTTGTCTCTGCCGCAAACGTCGCACATGGATGCCCCCAAGGGGTTCTTTCTGCCGCAGCAGCAAAGCCAAACGCTGTTGCCTGCCTGGGGCAGAACGCGGATGGGATGGGTCTCCTCCGCTTTCTGGAAGATGTTGAGGGAACGATAAGCGTCTCGCAGATCTCCGTCCAGCTCCATAAAGCGCAAGGCACGGCCTCCTGCAATCAGGTTCAGTTCCTTTTTGCTTCCGTCAAAGAAGGTAACGGACACCAGCTCGATCTGCATCTTTTTGAAGTAGCTTTCCGGCAGAGGGATAAAGATGCCCTCGCCAAATTCTTCGCCCAACACGATGGTTTTGTCCTTCTTGCATTCTCTTTCTTTGCGAGGAATGCCGTTCAGAACACGGTCACCGAAGGTGGCCTCCTCCCAGCTGTAACGAAAATCGATCTTCTTATCCGGCAGGATGGTACGCTCCTTATACAGAATGACCCGAACGTCCAAGGCGGAAATGGTCTTCTCGGACACGGAGCGGAAGTTCATGGTAAGGAACAGATCCGCGGTATCTCTGTCGGAAATGATATAGCCCTCCTTGATCTCCACGGGGCTTTCTTCGAAGATAGCGCTGTTATCCAGATATTCAATGACGCGAAGAGGACGCATACGATCCCGATGAACACGGGCGAGTTTCGCTTTTCGGGGATTACGCTTGAACATAAAAGCCTCCTTGGCAGAAGGGGGAATGCAAGAAAATATGGCGGTGCATCTTGCAATCCTTCTTCTTTTGTGATATAATTTGGCTGTTTGAAAGGAAGGTGCGATTTTTATGGAAAACAAAACCAATCGTTTGAAGGATATCGATCTTTTCGTCCTGGATATGGACGGAACCATTTATTTGGGTGAGCAGTTGTTCCCCGAGGCGTTGCGCTTCGTGAAGGAAGCCAGAGAAGCAGGCAAGAAGGTGATCTTCTTCACCAACAACGCTTCCCGCAATCCCCAGATCTACGTAGAGCGGTTGAACCGCATGGGATTTGAAGCAAGCAGAGAGGATATTCTCTCCTCCGGCGACGTGACGGCGGCGTATCTGAACCTGCATCACAAGGATGAGCCCGTATATCTTGTGGGCACTCCCGCATTGGAGGAGATGTTCCGCGACGAGGGAATCAACCTGACCAATGGATCCGACCGCAAGACGGCGGAAACAGCATCCATCGTAGTGGCATCCTTTGATACCACCTTGACCTATGAGAAGCTGGACATCGCCTGCAACCTCATTCGCGGCGGCGCCACCTTCTATTCCACCCATCCCGACTTTGTGTGTCCCCTGGAGGGCGGTGCTGTGCTTCCCGACAGCGGCGCAATCTGTGCTCTGCTTACCTCCTGCACCGGGGTGACCCCCAAATACTTCGGCAAGCCCGAAAAAGAGACTGCCTTGATGCTGGAGCGTAGCTACAACGTTCCGCCGGAAAGAACTGCTATCGTAGGCGACCGTCTTTACACCGATATTGCATTGGGCAAAAATAACGGCTTGCTCTCTATTCTGGTGCTTACCGGGGAAACCACTATGGAGGACGTTAACGAAAGCAACGCCCCCGACGTGATCTTAAACAATATCGGCGAGATCTTGGATTATTTGTACTGAAAAGATCCCAGCTTAGTCGCGGGTACATCGGAGCCGGCGGGCAAAATTGCCAACACGGAGAAGCCCTCTGTGGGAAATTCTCTCTCGGAGACGTAGGACAGATCCTCGTCGGCAAGTCGATCCATCATCATCTGAGCGTTCTTCTTCAAAGGAAGGACGCTTTTGATTTTGCCGCTCTTAACGCCGTCGGACAAGAACTTCACCAACTTCAAAAGCTCTGCGGGGTGAGGCAGACCGTCTGCACCGCACTTAGGACGGAAGGCAAACACACCGTCTCCGCTGAGAACGGTGGGGCGAGGCACCACCAAGCCGTTTTTCTCCTTGGCGAAGCGCATTGGAGGCATAGAGAAGCGAAAACGCATCATTGCAGAGAATACGCCCAGGCATCCTGCCAGGAAATCAGCCAGCGGCAGAGTCGCAGGGAGGTTTACATAATATTCCCCTGCATCCATATGACAACAGCTATATCCCATGGTGCTGTAAAAATACTGCTGGAAAAGCTCTTCTGCTTCCGCGCTGACAGAAAGCTCCACGGGCAACGTGGGCAAAAGGGTGTCAAGGGAGCGCGCGAAAAGGCACACGCCGTTCTTCAAGAAGCGGAAGCTGCCGGGGGTCAGCGTACCAACGCGGTTCATTTTGATCAGCTGGCTGGCACAGAAGCGATCTCCGTCACGCTCGCGGAGCAACAGGAAACGGCTCTGGCACAGCTTCTCGATGGACATATCCGAGGGTAAGGAAAGCTCAACACCCTTGGTAACGTACAACAAGCCCCAAAGCCCGGGCACAGAGTTACGCATCAAGGAGGCCATCAGACGGATGTCCGGCACGGCCTCTCGCAGAAGATATACTGCATACCCGTCCTTGGCAACAACCTCATAGCGGCTGTACAGTGCCTCGGGGGTGGTCAAAAGCTCTGCAAGGGTAAACTGCTCTCCGAGACTTACGTTTTCCGCAAAGGTCTTGAAGGCGTTGGCAATCCGTTCGGAGTAGAAGGATACCTTGGAAATAGGCGTCAAAAGCTTGGTCCCCCAACCCTCTGCTCCAAAAGCCGCTTCCAAAAATGCCGTCTCGGCGGGAATGCTCTCCTGCTGTGTTACTTCGTTCATCAATTCGCTCATAGTATCAGTTCCTTTCATTTCCCGTAAGCTTACCGTCGCGGTTGCCGCAGACAGTGATCTCACTTACCTGCCCCACCGCAGCATTGACTGCCGGGAAGGTACATTCCATAAATTCCTCGGTGTGGCCTACTGCCACGCCGTTTTTGATCTTCTCGGTGAGAACCTTGACAGTTTTCCCCGTGAAGGTATTCATAATCTCTTTTTTCTGCTCTGCCGAAACGGCGTTCAGCCTTGCACATCGTTCCTTTCGGATCTCCTTGGGAACAGCGCCCTCCATGGTGGCGGCGGGCGTTCCTTCCCTCTCGGAATACGGGAAGGCGTGGACGTGCATCATCCCTGCATTTCGTACAAAGGCTTCGGTCTCCAGATAGTCCTCCTCGGTCTCTGTGGGGAAGCCCGTGATAAAATCCGCACTGAGCTGTACGTGGGGCAGGGCTTCTTTGAGCTGCAGGATCTTCTCCATGGCACTTTCTGCCGTGTAGGGACGGCGCATCAAGCGCAGGATCCGTGTGGAGCCCGATTGCAGGGACAGATGAAGATGGGGCATAAAGTTGGGTGCCTCCCCGACGGCCTTCAAGAATGCGGGGGTCAGACTACCGATGGACAAGGAGCCCAGACGGACACGCAAAAGTCCCTCTGATTGCAGTTCGCCCAAGGCGGTGATCAATTCCCCGAGAGGACGTTTGTTATAGGCAGAAGTCTCGATGCCCGTGAGGACGATCTCACGATACCCCGCCTTGACCAAGCGGGATGCCTCTGCAAAGATCTCACCGCTGTCGCGGGAGCGGGTCTTGCCTCGCAGGGTGGGAATGATGCAGTAGGTACATTTTCCGCTACATCCGTCCTGGATCTTGATATAGGCGCGGCAGGTGGAGAACAGATCGCTCTTGCCCTGCACCTCCATGTGTTCGTAGGGAACGCCCTCCATGGAAGTGACGAAATCGCCGCCTGCATCCGAAATAATGGCCTCAGCGACCTTTTGCTTTCCGCTACATCCGCCCACGTAAAACACACCGGGAATGGACAAAAAGTCTTCCTTTTGGTTTTGGGAGGCACAGCCGATGACGGCAACCTTCCCGCGGGAGGCATAGCGGCGGGCAAGCTGACGGCTCTGCCGCTGGCTTTCTCCCGTCACGGAGCAGGTGTTCAGCAGGTAATAGTCACAGTCTTCCTCGTCCTTGGTGACAAGGAAGCCGTGCTCCTGCAACGTTTCCGCAATGGAAACGGATTCATATTGGTTGACACGGCACCCAAGGGTGGTGATACACACCTTTTTCATACCGTTTCTCTCACTTTCTCATAGGCCTCACGGTCGCAAAGCAGGTTGACTGCTTCCAAAAGTGCGCCGGAGGACAGATTATCGGGAAGGTTTAAGGCCTTGGCCAACGCCTTCCGTTTTTGGCTTGCCCCTTCTCCACCGGAAAAGCCGTCTGCATACCACTGAGCAGAGGTGATTTCCCCGCCGGAGGAACGACGGGCGGTTTCTTCATAGGGCGCAAGCAAGGGGCGCAGGATCTCGTGATCCATGCCCTCCACCCCTAAAAAACCTTCCGCAGAGGGGGCGTTTTTCCGTTTTTCCTTTCCGGAAATTTGGGGCGTGTATACGTGGTAGAGCTTTCCTTCCGAGAAGATCCCCTTCAGCTTGGAACGCAGGAAGTTCCCTGCGTGATCGCTGTCTGTTAAAAAGATCAAGCCTTTTTCCTTGCAGATCCGCTGTAAGAGAGCTTTTTTCTCCTTGTCCTTGAAGACGGAAAAGCCGTTCAGCACCAGAATGGGAGTCTCCACCAAATTGGAAAGGCGGATCTTATCGTATTTTCCTTCCACCACCAACGGGCAGATCAAACGCATTTTATTTGCCATACATACAGATCCTATACACCAAAAGCTCCAAAGCCGCGGCGGCGTTGCCTCGGCGGTTTTTCAGCTTTGCATCCGTCTCGGCGATCTCCGCTATGGCCTCCTGCAAGGTAGCGTAATCCGCATTCCCCAAGGAGGAGACGGCCTTGCTCACCTTCCAGGTGGGAATTTTATGTTCTGTGGCGATCTGCGCCACGGATTTGCCCATATCCATGCCCGCCTTTACCAGCAAAAGCAGGCGGTAATTGGAGGCCAAGAAGCCCATGGCCATGGGAACGGTCTCGGGAGTCATCTTCACCCCTGCCAAAATCCTTCTGGCTCCGGGGGCATCCTTGCGCACCATACAGGTTGCCACGTCAAAGAACACGTGGTTCTCGTTTGCACAGCAATAGGCACGTACGTCCTGCTCGGTGATGGTCTTGCCGATGCAGGCATCGCAAAGCTTTTGGATCTCCCCTTGGAGGGTATACATATCCGTTCCGCAGTAGGAGGTCATAAAAGAAGGCAACCCGGGCTCGGTTTTTGCCCCACGGGAGGTAAAGTGGCGGGCAACCCAATTACAAAGCTTATCCCCTTTTTCCGGCTCGAATTCCACGGAAAGTCCGCTTTCTTCCACAGCCTTCAAGAAGGTTTTGAACCCGTTTTTCTTTTCTTCGGGCTTGTTTTCGTCGTTGGAATCATCCTTGGCAGAATCACTGCCGCCCTTGGAGCCGCCGTATTCTCCTGCACGCAAAAGGATCAGCACGGTAAGATAATCCGGCAGGGTCTCAAAAATACGGGCATATTCCTCAGCATCGGACTGAGTGACCTGCTTGGGCTTTAAATTGCGGATCTCGATCACGCGGTTCTCCCACAAATAAGGCAAGGCGAAGGTGGCTTCCTCAAAGTCACCCACCGAGCGGGTCTCGGCATCGAAGATCTCGTAATTGAATTCCGGCAGAGGAGAATCCTTGGCAAGCTTGCGAAGCTTGTCGGCGTAGAAATCCTTGGTGTATTCCTCGGCGCCCCAGAACAGATACACGCCGCCAAGGGAATTTTCCTTGACACGCTTCTTCAATTCGTCCATGGCGGACGGTTTTTTGTTGTTGTAAAAGCTCACGGGACGGTCACCTCCCCGTTGTGATAAATAATGGTTTCGTGATAGAAATGCAAATCTCCCGCAGGCAGGTCTTGGGTAAGATCTGCGGCAAAGGGCAGATATACCTGCTCTGCCTCCACCTCGGGAAGCTCTGCAAAGGGGGACAGCACCCAAACCGTCTCGTCGAAGATGGTCACGGGGGCTGAGGTCAAAACAGCAGAGATGCCGTAAGGGGTTACGGCGGTTCCTTCCGCCAGAGAATAGGTCAAAAGAGGTTCCTCCACCACACGGTGATACAGAATGGTTTCGCATCCTGCCGCTTCCCCGAGGGCAAGGAAAAAGGTTAAGTCATTTTTGGTGCCGTCCGAATGGGATACCGGCAGATAAAGTCGCTCTACGGCTTGGGTGCTGACAGTTGCGGTTAAACGATCCAGAGAAAGCTCATCGGTCTCCGTTACCACATACACAGTAACAAAGCACTCTTCGGGAAGGGTGTACTCCGAAGAGTCACTGCCCAGATCCAAAAGAAGGCCCTCTTCCCCATGGCCGACGTAAAGGAAGGACTCTGTACCCGAAAGGATGACGTATTCCTCGGGGGAACGCAAAGCATCCGCCAAAGCACATACGGACAGAGAGGCGACGGAGGCAAGAGAGAAGCACACAAAGAGGATCGCTCCCTTCTTGCGGAAGAACAGCATACAGCCAATGGCTATGCAGGAAAGCACCATAGGAAGCAAAACCCAACCGTCGGACACCTGCAAGGTACCTATGCCTGCGCCCGCAAAGAAGCCAAACAACCCTTCCATCAAGGCCAAGGCTTTCCCCGGCAGGAAGGCCAGCGCCACACCTGCGGCGGGAATGACGGAATACACCAATACGGACAGCAAAAGCAACGTCAGTATAGGGGTAAACACGGGAACGAAAAGCAAATTCGTCAAAGGAGACAGCCAAGAAAGACTGCCAAAAGTATAAGCAATCACCGGGAAGGTGAACACCACGGCGGCGCAGGAGGTCAAGAACAAGCTTATGCTTCCCGCAAGAATTCCGCGGAGGAAGCCGCCTTTCCCTTTCAGCTTCTTTTGAAGCTCGGAAATATAAGGCTCCAAAAGCAGGATACCCAAGCAGGACAGAAAGGAAAGCTGTAAGCCGACGGAGAGAAGGGCATACGGGTTGATGACCAGCAGTAAAAGCAACGCCGTGGACAGAAGGGTAAGGCCGTCCGTCTCACGCAAGAACAATTCCCCCACCAGCACGAAGCCAACCATCACCGCCGCGCGGACGATGGAGGGAGAAAAGCCGGTCAAGAAGCAATACAGCAGGATCACAAGGAGGGCGATCACCTCCCGCACCTTCTTCCGCAGGCGGAAGGCAAACAGCAATTTGCGAAGCATTGCCACCAACACGGAAAGATGCAAACCGCTGATGGCAAGCAGATGGGAAAGTCCCGCGTTGCGATAAGCCTCGTTGGTTTCGGGAGACAGCAAGGAGCGCTCCCGCAGGGTCAAGGCTTGCGCCACGCCCGTTACGCCGTAGGCATCGTAAAGGGAAACGCAATTTTCTCTTAACGTGTTCCGCAACGTGGCAAGAGGTCCGCTTCCCTGCTCCACTTTTGCAATGAAGCCGTTGGCCACAAGCTGTACCCCTGTGGCACGCTCACCGGCACAGGAAACGCTGCTGTAAGTCAGCTTGGCGGTAACGTAGTCGCCTACGGTCACCGTTTGGTATTTCTCGCCGTAAAGTCGCACCTTGGTGCCCTCGGGGAGGGCGGAAAGGCTCTTTTCTACGGATATCTCAAGATATTTGCTTTCCGAAGAGGAGCCGTTTTCCGTAACGGTGCCTTTGACCGTATCGGACATCCCCACATATTCGGAAAAGCTTTGGTACGGCAGGGAGCGCAAGCAAAGCCATCCGCTGCCCACCGCAAGTCCCACCGCCACGATGACAGGGTACAAAAGGTATTTCTTCACCTCCGGCGCACGGAAATGAGAAGCTGTATACAGACCCGAAAACACCGCAGCAAGGAGGAGAAATCCTATAAAAATGACCGCTTCCCAACCGTTTTCCGCGAGAAATGGCGTGGCAATGCCAGCCGCAAACGCCAACGCAAAAACGGAGAGGAAGCGGTTCTTCAGCATATGAAATTACGCCAGGGCTACGGGCAATTTCTTGCCGCCCAAAATGTGGAAGTGGAGATGCTTCACGGTCTGTCCGCTGTCCTCACCGCAGTTGGTGATCACGCGGTAACCGTTCTCCGCCAGCCCAAGCTGCCGGGCAATCACGGGGATCGCCTTCAGCACTGCCGCCACGGCGGAAAGGTTCTCCTCACCCACCTCCTGTACGGAGGCAATATGGGTCTTGGGGATCACCAGCACGTGAACGGGGGCGTTGGGGTTGATATCGTGGAAGGCGTAGACGTTTTCGTCCTCGTACACCTTCTTGGAGGGGATCTCCCCTGCTACGATCTTACAAAACAAGCAGTTTTCCATTTTTAGACTCCAAAGTTTATTTCAGCATGGAAGCAACGGTCTCTTCTGCCGCGGAAAGCGCCTCGGGCAGAGCCTCGGGGTTCTTACCGCCGGAGGTAGCGCTGTCGGGACGTCCGCCGCCGCCACCGCCTACGATGGGAGAGATCTTCTTCAGCAGGTTGCCGCAATGTACGCCTGCGGAGAGAGCTGCCTTACCGCAGGAAGCCGCAAGCTGAACCTTGCCGTCCTTAACGGTTGCAAGCACAAAGACTGCATCGGGAGCTTTGGCTACCAGGCTATCCAAGGAGGTACGAAGAGCATCCATAGGAACATTCTCGAAGGATGCGGTGATGAGACGGACAGCACCAACGGTCTTGGCGGAATCCAGCGCGGACTCCAGCTTGCCGCCGATCTGCTCACGCTCGATACGCTCCAGCTCCTTCTTCTGAGCCTTCAGCTCGGTCTGCAGAGCCTCGATCTTATGGAGGATGTCCTCGGCGCTGTTCGCCTTAACGGCAGACTGAACCTGAGCAAGAAGCTTCTGATCCTCGTGCATCAGCTCCAGAGAGTTGTAGCCGGTGGAAGCCTCGATACGGCGTACGCCTGCGGCTACGGAGGACTCGGAAAGGATGCGGAACAGGCCGATCTTTGCGGTGTTGTCGGCGTGAGTACCGCCGCACAGCTCCTTGGAGAACGCACCCATGGAGACTACGCGAACCTCGTCGCCGTATTTCTCGCCAAACAGTGCCATTGCACCGTCGGCTCTTGCTTCGTCGGGGGTCATGATCTTGGTAACAACGGGGTATCCTGCAAGGATGGCGTCGTTTACCAGCTTCTCAACCTTCATGATCTCCTCAGAGGTCATTGCGGTGGGATGAGAGAAGTCAAAGCGAGCCTTGGATTCATCCACGTAAGAGCCTGCCTGCTGAACGTGTACGCCCAGAACCTCACGGAGAGCGGACTGCAACAGGTGGACGGAGGAGTGATTTCTGCGAATGGCGTTACGACGCTCTGCATCGATCTCAGCAGAGCAAGCGCCCAATGCCAGGGAGCCGCTTTCCAGCTCACCGAAGTGGAGGTACACGCCCTCAGCGGTCTTCTTCACGTTGGTGACACGGAAGGCGCCCTCTGCGGTACGGATCACACCGGTATCCGCTACCTGGCCGCCCATTTCCGCATAGAAGGGAGTTTTATCCAGCACCACAACGGCTTTGCCGCCTGCCAACACGGACAGAGGCTCGTTGCCGCTGACGATGGTGATGATCTCGGTATCGCAAGTATCGTTCTCGTAGCCTACAAACTCGGTAGCGCGGGTCTTATCGATGCCGCCTACGGAATCGTCCACCCAGCTCACGTCGCCCAGAGCGGCACGTGCCTCGCGGGCACGCTTCTTCTGCTCCTGCATCAGAGTGCGGAAGGCCTCTTCGTCAAGGGTCATACCTTTCTCGGCAATGATCTCCTTGGTAAGGTCTACGGGGAAGCCGAAGGTATCGTAAAGACGGAAGATCTCCTCGCCGGTGAGCACGGTTCTGCCTGCGGCGGAAGCCTCCTTGACCATCTTATCCAAAATGCCGAGGCCCGCATCCAAGGTCTGGCTGAAGCGCTCCTCCTCCAGGCTGATGATCTTGCGGATGTAATCCTGACGGGTCACCAGCTCGGGATATGCCTCGCCGCTCTCCCGGATAACGGTATCGCACAGAGTGGACAGGAAGGCGCCGGGGATGCCCAGCAGTCTGCCATGACGTGCGGCGCGGCGCAGTACACGGCGCAGGATGTAACCTCTGCCCTCGTTGGAGGGAAGAACGCCGTCGCTGATCAGGAAGGTAGCGGTACGGATATGGTCGGTAATCACACGCAAGGAAACGTCCTTATCGGAGGCGGAGCCGTCGTAAACAACCCCTGCCATCTCGCAGGCCTTGAGCATGATGTTACGAACGGTATCAACCTCGAACAGGTTGTTCACGTCCTGCATAACAACAGCAAGACGCTCCAGACCCATACCGGTATCGATGTTGGGGTTTGCGAGGCGGGCGTAGTTGCCGTTGCCATCGCTGTCAAACTGGGTGAATACGATGTTCCAGATCTCGATGAATCTGTCACAGTCGCAGCCCACCTTACAGTCGGGCTTGCCGCAGCCATACTTCTCGCCGCGGTCAAAATAGATCTCGGAGCAGGGGCCGCAGGGACCGGAGCCGATCTCCCAGAAGTTGTCCTCTTTGCCCATACGGGTGATGCGCTCACGGGGGACGCCGGTCTTCTCCCAAACCTCGATGGCCTCGTCGTCTTCTAAGTATACGCTGGGATAGAGACGGTCTGCGGGGATCTCCAAAACCTGGGTCAAGAACTCCCATGCCCACGGAATTGCCTCGGGCTTAAAATAATCGCCGAAGGAGAAGTTGCCCAGCATCTCAAAGAAGGTGCCGTGGCGGGCGGTCTTACCTACGTTATCGATATCCAGAGTACGAACGCACTTCTGGCAGGTGGTCACACGCTTACGGGGAGGTACCTTCTCACCGGTGAAGTACTTCTTCAAGGGTGCCATACCTGCGTTGATCAACAGCAGAGAGTTATCGTCCTGGGGAACGAGGGGGAAGGAATCCATCTTGAGATGGCCCTTGCTCTCGAAAAACTCCAGATATTTCTTACGCAATACGTTCAAAGAAAGGGGTTTCATGTTGTGTCCTCATTTATCTTTCGTTATGTTTCTTCGGTAGTTGAATTGTCCTCTAAGGGAATGTCTCCGCTTCCGTCGATGCTCTCCTCGGGCAACAGCAAAGAGCCGTCGTCGGGGATCAGCAACACGCCAAGCTCCTTACAGGTCTCCCAGCAAAGGGAATCCTCCATGGTCATGACGGTCAAGGTGTCGGGACGGTCGACCATAGCTGCGGCGGAAAGAACGCAATCTCCGCTCAGGCGCACCGTCTCCAGCGCCTTACAGCCGCGGAAGGCGTAATCCCCCAAGGCAAGCATGGCATCTCCAAAATACAGAGAGGTCAAGCTCTCGCAGCCGGAAAAGGCGCGAGCTCCCACAGAGGTAACGGCGGAGGAAATACGGATCTGCTTCAGCAACGTGCACTGGTTGAAGCAATAAGCGGGGATGGCGGTAACGGCATCGGGCAGGGTGATCTCCTCCAGAGAACTGCACCAGGAAAAGGCCTTATCGCCAATGGTGTGCAAGCTTTCCGGCAGGGAGACGGTCTTCAAGGCGGTGCAGTAGTAGAAGGCATTCTCCTCCAGCACCTCCACGCCCTCGGGAATCATAACGGATTCCACGGGAACGCTCTCGTAGAAAGCAAGCCCTGCGATGGCATACACGGGAAGGCGGTCGATCTTCTCGGGGATGACGACCTCCAACTCCTCGCCCAAATAGCCGGTGACGATCACGTACTCGCGGTACACGTCATAGGTGAACAGCTTGTTCTCGCGGGATTCCACAAATCCTTCCGGAGGCTTGGGCACTTCCGTTCCGTTGACGTACGCCTTCAGCTCTGCCAAAGCGGATTCCAACGAAAACGAACAAGCGGAAAGGGAGAAAACCAGCAACGCCAAAAGCAACGTAAGCAGGATACGCTTACCGGCAAGTCTTTTCCACACAAAGCTCATGAACCATTCCTCCAGAAAAATACGGCACCCATAGGGAGCCAAAAAGCCATTCTTCAAAGTATTATATCACTTACTTTTGCATTTGTCAATTTTTTTATGCGATTTTGATTGACAATCGGCAAAAAAAGAAGTACAATAGAGAAAATAAAAAAACAAACTGTGAAGGATGGAGCATCTTTTTATGAACAAGGAACTTTTTACCTCGTACAAGAATTTCTACCGTCATCAGCTGTTGGATGATTGTATCCCCTTCTGGATGCAGAGCGATCTGCTTGACAAGGAGTACGGCGGCTACATCACCTGCATCGACCGCGAAGGCAAGCAGTACAACATGGACAAGTCCGGCTGGTTCCAGGGCAGATGTCTGTGGACCTTCTCTACCCTGTGCAACCGTTACGGCAAGAAGCAGGAATGGGTTGACGCGGCTCAGCTTGGCGTTGACTTCATTGAGAAGCACATTGCCGATGCAGACGGCAGAATGTACTTTACCCTGGCTCGCGACGGCAGCCCTCTCCGCAAGAGACGCTATATGTTCACCGAGAGCTTCTACGTGCTGTCCATGGCTGAATACGGCCTGATGACCGGCGACAAGACCTATATCAAGAAGGCAGAGGATTGCTTCGAGAACATGCTCCGTATGTTCCGCGATCCCGCTTCCGATCCCTACAAGATCACTCCCAAGAGCTACGCAGAGACCAGACAGGAAGTGGCTGTTGCCGTTCCCATGGTTTTGGTTTCCTCCGCACAGCTGCTGCGCAGATGCGATCCCGAGAAGGCTGATTACTACACCGCGATCGCCAACGAGATGGCGGCACGCATCATCAACATCCACTGGAAGCCCGAGTTGGGTTGCGTTCTGGAGACCACCGGTCCCAACGGCGAGTTCATCGATACTCCCGCAGGCAGATGCATCAACCCCGGTCACTCCATGGAGAACAGCTGGTTCTTGATGAACCAGTACCTCCACACCAAGGACGAAGCACTCTTGAAGAACGCTCTGCAGATCTTCGACACCGCTTCCGAAAGAGGCTGGGACAAGGAATACGGCGGCTACATCTACTTCACCGACGTAAACGGCAGACCTCCGGAACAGCTTGAGCATGATATGAAGCTGTGGTGGGTACACGACGAAGCCCTCATCGGCGCACTGCTGGCATACAGCATCACCGGGGAGAAGAAGTACTGGGATCTGTTTGAAAAGGTACACGCCTACTCCTTCGGTCACTTTGCGGACAAGGAGTGCGGCGAGTGGTACGGCTACCTCCACAAGGACGGCACCGTTTCCCACACCCAGAAGGGTTCTATGTGGAAGGGTCCCTTCCACTACCCCAGAATGCTGATGAACATGGAAATGCTCTTCGAGCATCTTGAAAAGGGCGAGCAGGTTACCTCTCTGCTGTAAGTTCATTCTCCGAGGACATACCGTCCCCGTTTCCCTGTATGCGGGAGACGGGGACGGTTTTGATTTTTTTGATATTTTTTCGTTTTCCCTTGCAACCGATCCCTGTTTTGAAGGGTATTATTGGTAGAAGGAGGTGGCATGACGCATGCAAGCAAACAATCGGTACGAAGCAGAGCGCTTGGTGGAGGAATACGCAGACATGATCTACCGTCTGGCGCTGATCCGCACCAAGAGCCCCCACGATGCGGAGGATATCATGCAGGAGGTCTTCCTGCGGTATCTGAAGGCCCATCCCGTGTTCGAGAGCTCCGAGCATGAAAAGGCCTGGCTGATCCGCGTAACGGTGAACCGTGCAAACAGCTTCCTTTCCTCGGCGTGGAACAGACGGACGCTGCTATTTGACGAGGCCGTTTTGGGGGAACTCCCGGAGGAAGAGGACGGAAGCGCGGTTCTGAACGCGGTGGCTTCCCTGCCCCTTGCCATGCGTACCGCCATTCATCTGCATTATTTTGAGCAGATGACGGTGAAGGAGATCTCTTCCGCCATGGGGAAGAGTGAATCCGCCGTGAAATCCCTTCTGTTCCGCGGGCGGCAATGCCTGAAGGAGCTTTTGGAACCATGAAAGGAGAAACGGAAATGATGGAAAGATATCAAAAAGCTATGGGGCGGATTCATGCGCCGGCAAGCGTTAAGGCAAAGCTGCTGCAAGAACATACGGAACAGCGGCCCGTCGGCAGGAGAAGAGTCCTTCGCATTGCCTTGGCGGCGGCTTGTCTGGCACTGTTGACGGCAGGTACGGCGGTATTATATACTGCATGGAGGGAGCCCGCCCCGGATGAATCCGTGCTTCCTGTGGGACACTCCTACGAGGAGCTCCTTACTTTTTGGAGAAACCCCAAGGAAACGCTCGGCTATTACAGCAGTAGCATCAAGGCGGAACCTGAAATATACTACAAAACCCACGAGCAATCCAAGGGCGTACAGGAATCGGATATTCAAAAAACAAACGGCTCTTATCTTTGGAGGATTATAGACAAAACGCTTTTCACCTTCCGTCTGGAGGGAAAGGATACCGTGTTGACCTGTAAGCAAACCATGCCGGAGGGCGTCATTCCCTACGAGCTGCTCCTGTTCGGAGACCGTTTGGCAGTGATCGGCAAGTATTCCAAGGAGATCCCGGGGTCTGACGACGGCAGCAATCTTCGCCGCACTTACGTGCTGATATACGATCTGGAGGATCCTGCTGCGCCTCTGGCGATGGAGCCTCTTTGGCAAAGCGGCAGTTACGTGGATTGCCGTATGATCGAAGACGAGCTATACCTGATCACCCAGACCTCCGTAAAGTACGACGAAGAGGATTGGGAGGAAGAGGAGGGCTTTCCTGCCATCCACAGCAAGGGAGATACGGAGATTCTGGAACCCGAGGATATCTATCTGGGAGAAGCCTTCGGTTCCAAGTGGGTTTCCTTTACGGTAGTTTCTGCCATTAATACCAGTAAAGGAGAATTTGACGTAAGCAAAGCAGTTCTGGGAGGAGGATCTCTCGTCTACGCCTCACAGAAACATCTTTATCTGGTGCGTCAGCGAAAAAACGAGAACGAAGATAATTTTTCCGATCTCTACCGTTTCTCCATGGACGGAAAAAACAGCCGTCTCACGGGAAAGGGCCGTATCGAAGGCTCTGTTCTTGATCAGTTTTCCATGGATGAATCAAACGGTTATCTCCGAGTAGCGGTCACCGTTGAAAAGAGGGTTTCTCTGGATCCCCCAAATCCCTACCGACCCGATTTCAAATACCGGGTGGTTAGCAACGCCGTTCACGTGTTGGACGATCAACTGCAGGTGGTGGGAACCGTGGGAAACATCCAGCCAAGCGAGCGTATTTATTCGGCGCGGTTTAACGGAAATCTCTGCTATCTGGTGACCTATCGCAAAACGGATCCCCTGTTTGCCATTGACCTGTCGGACCCTGCCTCGCCCAAGGTCCTTTCGGAGTTGAAGGTAACCGGCTTCTCCGCATATCTTTATTCCTACGGCGAGGGCCTGCTGTTGGGCATCGGTGCCAACGGCGACCAAGAGGGAAATCTGTTGGGGTGGAAGATGTCCATGTTTGACGTATCCGATCCGCATAACGTCATAGAGATTGCCGTACAGCTGTTGGGCGATCAAAAAGGTGGGAACAGCGGATGGGAGTTCACCAGCTACGACCACAAAGGCTGGATGATCAGCGGAGACAGAAATCTCATTGGGATCGTTTGCACAGAGCGCATTGACAAAAATTGGAAATATTCCTATCGTCTGTTTTCCTACGATCGAGAGGCGCGGGAATTCCGCATAATGGGTGAATACCTCCCCAAAGGTTATCATGCACGCGGCATTTACGCAGGAGACAACTGCTACATTGTCAGCGAGAAAAATATCATCGTCGTGGATCTGGAAAGTTACGAGGTCGTAGCCGAGATCGATATCGCACAATAAAATCACTCCCCCCCGAAAACGAAAGTTTTCGGCACTGAAAGTTCTTTGGAGTTTCTTAAGAACCTTTCTTTTCCCAAGAAAGGTTCTTAAGCGCTCTTTTTTATGTCAAAAGATTGACTTTTGGGGAAAGATATGGTATTCTGTTATGAAAAGATTTTAAGAGGGAGGGAAAGCAGATGGGCAAGGAATATCCCCATGCGGGGCATCGGGAACGTCTGAGAGAAAAATACCGCTTGGGCGGTGAGCAAGCCTTGACGGAAACGGAATTTCTGGAGCTTCTGCTGTTCTTCTCTATCCCCAGAGTGGACACCCGTCCCCTTGCGGAAACGCTGATCGAGGCCTTCGGCTCCTTGGACGGCGTTTTGGCGGCCTCTCCCGAGGAGATTCGCGGATTTGCCAATCTGAACGGCAGTACGGAGGTTTTGTTCTCCGTGATCCGCTATCTCACCGATCGTTCCGCCATGCGGATGCGGGAATGTGATTTCCGTGATCCTGCCTTTGCGGCGGACTATCTGCCCGGACAGTTTGCGGGATACAAGAAAGAACGTGCCGTGCTGTTTTATTTGGACGGCGGCGGCAGTCTTCTCCATCGTCAGACCGCCATGAGCAGCGAAGAGGATGCGGTTCAGCTTTCCTTGCGCACCGTGTTGGAAACGGCGAAAAAGGTGGGTGCTTCCGCCTTGGTGATCGCTCACAACCACCCCAATGGCATTGCCAAGCCCTCGAGCGCTGATCTTACCGCCACTACGCGGATGCGGGAGGAGCTGCAGAAGGAAGGCTTATCCCTCTTAGAGCATTACATCATTGCGGGAGATGCCTGCGTTCCTATTTTGGGGAAGGAAAATCCTTTGTGATCTTGTCACAGCCGCGGCCTGCATAAGCCGTGTATAATAGAGTTCGAAAAGGGAGCTTCCCTGTGCTCCTCTTGGTAAAACAGAAAGGTTTCACACTTATGATGCTTGAATTGAAAGACGTATCCTATCGCGCCGAAGACGAAAACGGCGTGAAGGAGATCATCAGTCACATTAATTTACAGATCGACGAACGGTTCGTTGCATTCACCGGTCCCAACGGCGGCGGTAAATCCACCTTGGCAAAGCTGATCGCGGGAATTTATCTTCCCTCCGAGGGGCAGATCCTGCTGGACGGCGAGGACATCACCCACCGTTCCATCACCGAGCGTGCCAACATGGGCATCAGCTTTGCATTCCAGCAGCCCGTACGCTTTAAGGGCTTGACGGTGCATGATCTGATCTCCCTGGCCTCCGGCAAGAAGCTCTCTGCGGCGGAAGCCTGCTCCTATCTTTCCGAGGTGGGACTTTGTGCGCGGGAGTATATCCACAGAGAGATCAACGCCAGCCTTTCCGGCGGTGAGCTGAAGCGTATTGAGATCGCCATGGTCATGGCCAGAGGCACCAAGCTTTCCTTGTTTGACGAGCCCGAGGCAGGTATTGACCTCTGGAGCTTTAACAACCTTATTTCCGTATTTGAGAAGATGCACCAGAAGCTGGGCGGCTCCATTTTGATCATTTCCCACCAGGAGCGTATTCTGAGCATTGCGGACCGCATCATCGTCATCGCAGACGGTAAGATCAGCAGAGACGGCAAGGCAGAGGAGATCCTCCCTGCCCTGCTCACTGCCAAGACCTGCTCTGCGCTGACAAAATCCTGCTGAGGGGAGGGCATTTTATGGCATTGGACGCTATTCAAAAAAATCTGCTGAAAAGCATTACCGACTTGGAAGAGATCCCCGAGGGTGCGTATAACATCCGCGCCAACGGAGAATCCGCAGGTCGCCATACCACCGCAAACATTGACATCGTTACCAAAACGGACAAGCCCGGCATTGACATCATCATCAAGCCCGGCACCAAGAACGAGCGTGTAGACATTCCCGTTCTGCTGACCGAGACGGGTTTGGACGAGCTGGTATACAACGATTTCTTCATCGGCGAGGGAGCGGACGTTCTCATCGTTGCAGGCTGCGGCATTCACAATGCAGGCGGGTTGAAATCCGAGCATGACGGCATTCACGCCTTCCATCTGGCAAAGGGTGCAAAGCTGAAATACGTAGAAAAGCACTACGGCGAGGGGGAAGGCACGGGTGAACGTGTATTGAACCCCACCACCGTCATCGAAATGGACGAAGACAGCTATATGGAGATGGAAAGCACCCAGATCAAGGGTGTGGATTCCACCTTCCGCACCACCAAGGCGAAATTGCAGGCGGGGGCTACCCTAGTGATCCATGAAAAGATCATGACCCACGGCAAGCAGAGTGCCACCACCGATTTTACCGTGGATCTGGACGGAGAAAACAGCGGATGCCACGTGATCTCCCGTTCCGTGGCAAAGGACGAGTCTCACCAGCTGTTCCTTTCCTGCATCAACGGCAACGCCGCTTGCAGCGGACACACGGAATGCGACGCCATCATTATGGACAAAGCCTTTGTCAGCGCAGTTCCCAAGATCAACGCCAACCACGTGGATGCAGGCTTGATCCACGAGGCCGCCATCGGTAAAATTGCAGGAGAACAGCTGATCAAGCTGATGACCTTGGGACTTACCGAAAAGGAAGCCGAGGAACAGATCGTCGGCGGGTTCTTGCGCTGATATGGAAGGCATCTTCCCTATTTTGTTGACAGCCGAGGGCATCCTCAGCACACTTTGCTTTCTTCTCTTTGGATTGGACAAGCTCCTTGCCATTTGGGGCAAGAGGCGGATCCGAGAACGTACACTGCACTTGATGCTCTGGCTTTTCGGGGCACCCGGCGGGTTCCTCGGGATGTGCGTATTCCGTCACAAGACGGCGCACGACGGATTTTGGCTTTCCGCTGTGGGAGGGCTCATTCTGCAGATGCTTCTGCTTTTGGGCGGAGCATACTTTACTTACAC
>JAFYNA010000088.1 GCA_017549925.1 Clostridia bacterium
GACCGGACAGGTCTCTTTTTTTGTTATGCTTTATCCTCTTTGCTTGACGGTGAGCTTGGCATCCTTGGAAAGGCGTTCCACGGATTTGCCCTTGATCCTGCCCAAGGTCACGCTTCCGCTACCATGGAGGTTGATGTCTGCGCTCTCCACAGTGAGGCGGTCTGCGCAAAGATCTCCGCTGCCGCTGCAGCTGATCTGCAAAGAGCCCACCTGGCCGCCACTGCAGCTCACGTTACCACAACCGGAGATGGACACAGAAACGTCCCCGCTGAGGCTCATGGCAGAAACGTCACCGCAACCCGCAATCCGCACATCCAGATTTCGAACGGCGCAGGGAGCTACGTTGCCGCTACCGCTGATGCGGACGGAAAGAGATTCCTTGGCATCCTCCATTGCCACGTCGCCGCTACCGCTGATGGCGATGTCACAGGTCTCCGTGTCTTTGATGTTAATAGACCCGCTTCCGCTGATGGCAAGCACCGCACTGCGGAAGGTAAGGGGTGCCTTGATCTGTCCGCACCCGCTGATGCGGAAGGTTCCTTTTTCTCCCTTTCGGAAGGGACATTTTACCAAGATCTTGCTTCCCGGCTCGCCGCCGTTGTTGTTGGAGGGGGATTTTGCCTCCACGGTAAGCTCTCCATGGGTGACCGTCATGGTCAAACGGCCCAGAAAACGCTTGCTTCCTTCCGCTTCCACAACAGTCTCGTTACCTTCCCAATATACCGCCTCCATATCGCAGGAAGCGGAGTTGATCAGTGCCAGAGAATGAACGCCATCAAAGCTCTTGACCACGGTATCCCGTTCCCAGCCCTCCTCTGCAAATCCCGAGACCAACGCCCCGATTTCCAAAATCCGCACCTCGCCCGGCCCTTGGTTGATCACCACTTGGGCGGCCAGGTCGGCGGTACTGCCATCGGAGAAGGTGACTTTGGCTTCGTCTTGGGCTTCTACGGACTTGGAGGAATACACCGCCACCTGCCCATTGGTAACAACGAAAGCCATGCCTTGATATTCCAAGGGAAGCTGTGCTTTTTTCAGCTTCGACGTTTGCCCAAATAATTCGTCCACCGAGATGCCCAGCGCCGTAGCAATGCGGGGCACCAAGGTCACGTCGGGAAGCCCTACGCCGTTCTCCCATTTAGAAACGGCTTGGGGCGTGATCTGCAAAAGGTTAGCCAACCCCTCCTGGGTCAGCCCTTTTTCTTTTCGCTTGACGGCAATGATCCTGCCGATAGACTCTGCTTGATAAACGCTCATGGTGATAACCATCCTTTTCTTGTCTTGGGGAAATACAACGGCCGTGTTCGTTCCTGATGATGTTATTATACCACATCTTTTTGGGTTTGACAATAACCGCTCTGTTGGTGTTGGAGGGCTTTTGGTCTTTATTTTGCGCCTTGACGAAAACCACAACGGCAATTTTCGCAACTTTCCGTTGTGCAACGGGGCGTTGTGTCACCACATGGCGCCCTATCGCATACTCTACCTTTGAAGGAGGAGATCCTCTCCTCTCAAACGCCTTAAGAAAGGAACGGGTACTTTTATGGCATGCTTCGACTCCTTGTTCGGCGGCAACAACTGCTGCTGGATCATCATTCTGATCGCGATCGTCATCCTTTGCTGCTGCGGCTGAGAATCGCAAGAAAACGGTTTTACGCGCCCGCTTTTTCGCGGGCGCGCCGTTTTTTACAGAAGATTTTGGGAATACTAAGGGCAAGGAAGGAGTCTGCCCATGAAGAAAAAATTCCGTTACCTGCTGATCCCCACCGCCGTGATGTCCGTGGCTTTAGGCCTTTACCGTCTGGCGGCATGGCTGTTCCTCTAAAAAGGAGGAACGGCTTTTTGATTTTTCCTCTTGCTTTTTTTCCGCCTTTCTATTATAATAGGAAAGGAAGAAACGAAAAAGCGAGGTATCCCCTTGAAAGAACATATCTATACCATTGAGATCAACGAAGCCTTTGACAAGCAGAACGGCACCTGCCCCTTCTGCCAGATTTTCGCAAAGTTAGAGGACACAGAGCTGGATCTGATCCTGGGTGCTTCCATGATGGAGCCCGAGATCCGTCAGATCACCAACAAAAAAGGCTTCTGCGGACGGCATTACCAAAAAATGTTCCCCCGCAAGAACCGCCTTGGCATGGCGTTGACGCTGGAGAGTCATTTGGACGAATTGAAGAAGGAGATCAAGCCGGGCGGCTTCTTGGCCAAGGATCCCGCAGAGAAGAGCTTGAAGCGGGTGGAGGAGCTGGAGCAGACCTGCTACGTTTGCGACCGCATTGAGGAGAAGTTCCGCCGCGTAATGGTGAACACTGCCGATCTCCACGAGGAAACCTCCGAGTTCCGCAAAAAGTTCAGAGAGCAGACCATGTTCTGCCTGCCCCATTATAAGCAGCTGTTGCGCACCGCTGTCAAGTGTCTGGATAAGAAGGCCTACGCAGAGCTGGCAGAGGATGCGGTGAAGATCGAGAACGCTTATCTCGATAAGCTGAAGAACGACGTCTCTTGGTTCTGCAAGAAATTCGATTACAACTACGAGAACGAGCCTTGGTATGATTCCAAGGATGCGGTGGAGCGTTCCATCCGTTTCCTTTCCGGCAACGTGGAATTGAAGTAAATTTGAAAAGACGGCACCCCCGCGTGCCGTCTTTTTTTTGTTTGCCGATCCCCTCAGTCGCCTGCGGCGACAGCTCCCCTTTCCAAGGGGCGCCTTTCTCTGCATACCCTACCGTCGAGGCGGCGTTTTGTATAGCGGCTAACCGACGCTACACATACGGAAATGGTAATTGCCGTATCCTCCAATATCTGATCCCAGGTTCCAAAACGACGCCGCAGAGGCGGCGTTTTGTATAGCGACAAACCGACACTCAGCATATTAATATGGTAGTGGTCGCCAACGCTTAGCTCCCAAAGTTCCAAAACGACACCGCTGAGGTGGCGTTTTGTATAGGGCGGAACCTAAGGTTTGCATATAAATTTACTGACGCGCCCGTTTGACATAATTCGGTAGCACTTTGCATTACGGAAAATAGTTTTCCACATTATCCACCGAGTTATCCACCGAAAACGAGTGTTCACCCGCCTTTTCCACCGTGGAAATCATGGATTTGAAAAAAGTTTTCCACATTATCCACAAAGTTATCCACATGGCGGTCGGATTATGTCACCCAAATTATGCTTTGAAGGAAGGAGAAATACCGCCCAAAACCACTCATTTTTGTGCCAAACGCTTTAGCATGATAGCGTAGCAAAGCGCAAAAGCAAGCAAACGAAAAACCTCGGAGCATCGTCTGCTCCGAGGCACATTTTTATACCCGTTTCGTGGCGTAAGCGTTGAGAGAAAGGTCTCCGCGCACCCCTGCCATGTATTCATAGTAGCCCTGGGCGGCAATCATAGCCGCGTTGTCTCCGCAGAGCTTAAGGGGCGGGAGGTACAGCTTTCTGCCGTATTTTTCCGCCAGCTCGGCACAAGCCTTGCGTAAATGGGAGTTTGCCGCAACGCCGCCGGAAAGCACCACGTTCAGTCGGGAGTCGCTGTTCTGCAAAAGCATCTCCAGCCGTCCCGTCACCGTCTTTACCACCGCCTTGGTAAAGGAGGCGGCAACGTCCGCACGGAAGGCGTCGTCCAGCACTCTACCCCGTTGCAGCTCGGTGTGAACGGTGTTGATCACCGCAGTCTTCAGCCCCGAGAAGGAGAAATCGTAGGGCGCGCCGTCCACACTTCCCTCATGGAAGCGGAATGCCTCGCTGTTTCCGATGGAAGCCAGCTTATCCATAGCGGCACCGCCGGGGTAAGGTAAGCCCAAAACTCGGGCACACTTGTCAAAGGCCTCCCCTGCCGCATCGTCGCGGGTGGTTCCCACAAAGCGGAAATCGGTGTAATCCTCTGCAATCATCAGCTCGGTGTTACCGCCGGAAACGCAAAGTGCCACGAAGGGAGGCTTCAGCTCCGGCTCCACCAAATAAACGGCGGCAATATGACCACGCAGGTGATGCACAGGCACCAAGGGTTTTCCCGATGCGTAGGCAAGCCCCTTGGCAAAAGAAAGGCCTGTCAAAAGCGCACCGATCAAGCCGGGAGCGTTGGTCACGGCAATGGCATCGATCTTCTCCATGGTGACCCCTGCGGCGGAAAGAGCTTCCTCCACAACGCCGTGGATGGCCTCGGTGTGGGCACGGGAAGCGATCTCCGGCACCACGCCGCCGTAAAGGGCGTGAATATCCGTCTGGGTGGCCACAATATTGGAACGCAAGATCCTGCCGTCCTCCACCACCGCGGCGGCGGTTTCGTCACAGGAGGACTCAATACCTAAAATCAACATATCTGTTTCCTCATCACAAGAGCGTCCTCCCCACCGTAGAAGCCTTTGCGCCGTCCCACTGCGGAAAATCCGTTCTTTTCATATAATCTCTGTGCGGGAAGATTGCTCTCCGCAACCTCCAAAAACAATTCGCTAAGCCCCTGCATCGCGGTATAAAGCGCCTCCAGCAAAGCTTGGGCTACCCCTTTGCCCCGAAAATCGGGCAACACGGCAATGTTCAAAAGCTCCCCGTCGTACAGGGAGAGAGAGGCACTCAAGATCCCCGCAGGGATACCGTCCACCAAGGCCAGCAAATACACCGTCTCGGGAGAACGGTCTCGGATCTGCCCCTCCGACCAAGCGGTGGAAAGGCAAGCCTTCTCGATCTCGGAAGCGGCAAGGGCTTCCCCCTCCCGCAACGGACGCACCTCAATCATTTTGCTTCTCCGCGGTCAAGCCGGGGTACGCTTCCGCAAAGCCTTCCGCGCCGGGCTCTACCGTCCAGGGAAGGTCTGCATTCTTATAAACTCTCCCCTCGCCGTCGCAAAGGAGATAGCTCTCGTGAGCATCCACGATCTTATGCACGGAATGCTCCCCGTCATTGAAAATCTCTTCGCCGATCTCCTTGGCGTAAAGCCCCTCGGCAAGGTAAAACTCTACGTCGCCCGCGGTGTCGTAGAAGCCCTTCTCGCCAAAAACGTAGGCGGGAACGGGGTCGGAAACCGTCTGAGAGGAAGTCTCCTCGGAGGAGTCCTCAGCCACGTAGTAATATTTCCCGTTGCACCCTGCAAGCTGTGCCACGCAGAGGCAAAGGATCACAAGCAACGCAAATTTCTTCATGCACAAAACCCTTTTACACCGAAGTACCGCCACCGATGACCCACGCAGAGATCACGGAGGGAGCTTCCACCGTTTTATCGGCGGCAAAATCGTGGAGATAGCACTTACCGAAAGCATCGGTGAAGAACCAAACGGAATAGTAAAGGCCGGGATACTTCACACTGAGCAGGCGGAACTCGTAGGAATCGCTTTCGCTGCCCTCGGGGATGGAAACCACCAAGCCCTCACCGTTGACCAAGGCATCGGTGATCATCCGCACCTTGTCGGTATCCTGGGAGGGGTTCTTCCCCCGCAGCTCTTCTGCCAGATATTCATCGTCGGCATAAAGCTGTGCCAAGCGCTGGGGAGAGGTACCGTCCGCATACAGCCAAGCCGCCACGGCATCAAACTCGCCCACGGTGATCTCGGGCTGCTGCTTACTGCGGTATACGTAGCTACTGCCGCTTTCCTGATCCAGGTCGCACAAGAACTCCGTGGGATCTTGGAAGGGGATCTGATAGTAATCCACACCGTCCGCATGGCAGTACACCTCGCCGATGTTTACCGGCTTTACCGCCAGGATGTGACAAACCACGTATTCAATATCCGTATCCTCATCCACAAAGCCGAACTCCTGCGTCAAGGCAGAGCCGCTGTGAACGCCGTCGCACCCGCAAAGCAAAAGGGCAAGGCACAACGCCAAACAAAACAATCTCTTCATGTAAAGCTTCCTCAATATCCCATCTGGCCAAGGCTGTCGTCGTTGGTGATCCAATCCTCCACGTTGTAGATAGAGAACTCCTGCGCATTCTCGCGAACGATGACGCGCTGAATACCCGCATTGATCACCAAACGCTTGCACATCTGACAGCTGGTGGTTCCCCCAACCAGCTCGCCGCTGGCTGGATCCACACAGCAAAGGTAAAGATCTGCACCCAGCATCTGCTCTCTGGGAGCGGCAATGATGGCGTTTGCCTCAGCGTGAACGGAGCGGCAAAGCTCATAACGCTCTCCGCGGGGGATCTTCAGCTGATCCCGCAGGCAATGCCCCATATCACAGCAGTTCTGTCTGCCTCTGGGTGCGCCGTTGTATCCGGTGGAAACGATCACGTCGTTGCGCACAATGATGGCGCCGAAATTTTTCCGCAAGCAGGTTCCTCTGGAGCTGACAGTCTGGGCAATGTCCAAATAATAATTGATCTTACTCTTCCGTTCCATGGCTTGTTTCCTTTTCTGTATGTCAAAATAAAACGCCCGGGGCGCAAACCCCGGGCACCTTTTTCATCGGTTGCGGATTCGCCTCCCGCAAAAAAAACGATTTCACGGGCGCTTACATTATACCCCATATCCCCACAAAAAGCAAGAGCTTTTTTATTGTTTCTCCTTTTGTTCGGCAGGTTTTCGCAAGCGGAACACCAGCGTCGCCCCCAAGGGCAGCAGAAACAGCCCCCAAAAGCCGAACAGCTTCAGCCCGATATACATGGAAGCCAAGGAGGCCAAAGGCGGCAGACCGATATACTTCCCCACCACCTTGGGCTCGATCACCTGCCGCACCACGGTGATCACGGCGTAGACGATCAACAGCCCCACACCGTGGTAAACGTCCCCCGCCAGCAGGCAAAAAGCACCCCACGGGATCAGTACCGTTCCCGTTCCCAGCACGGGCAGAATGTCGATGAGGGAGATCAACGCCGCCAGTAAGAAGGCGTAGCGAAGCCCCAAGATCAAAAAAGCGGCAAACAACTCGAAGAAGGTCACCAACAGCAAAAAGCCGTAAGCCCGCAGGAACTTCCCACCGGTGTCCAGCACCAAACGCTTCCCCTTTCGCAGTCCCGCCTGCCAATTCTCCGGCAGAAAGCCCATCATACGGGAATTGATCCCCTTGAAATCAATGGCGAAGTAATAGGAAGCGATCAGCACCACCAAAACGGAAAGCAAAAAGCCCGGCAAGAAAGCCGCAAGAGACGTTAAAAAGGGCAGTACCGAGCCGGAAAGCTGTTCTGCGGCACTCCCCAAAAAGTCCATCAGCCTGCCCTCCAAGTCGGAGAGGAACTCCCCCAGCCGCGCCTTGGCCTCGGGGAAGGGCAGATATTGCCCCCACCGCTCCGCCAGATCTCCGCGAAACACCTCGTCCTCCCGCAAACGGGTCAGAAACTCCCCCAAAGCACCCGCCAGAGTAGAAAGCTCGCTGAACAAACGGCGGAACAACAGCACCGTCAAAAACAAAAGCAACGCCACAATGGCGCACACCGCAAAAAGCACCGTGACCTTGCGGGAGATCCCTGCCCGCTTTTCCATGGCTCTGCAAAGGGGCTGAAGGCACAAAGCGATGAGGTACGCCAGCAAAAAAGGCAACACCGCCCCGAACAAAAATCGAAAAAACAAAAAGATACAGATCCCTATCACCAACGCCCAAAGGGCAATCTGCAATAGCTTTCGGGTGGATTCCTGAGAAAACAAAAAATCTCCTCCGTTTTTTTCAAAAAACCTCTTGACAAATAGGTTTTTATGTGGTATAGTAAGACTCGCAAATGAGCCTGGCCGCTTAGTCAAACGGTTAAGACGTCGCCCTCTCACGGCGAAGATAGGAGTTCGATTCTCCTAGTGGTCACCAAGACCGTGCAACCTCGGTTGCACGGTTTTTCTTTCCCGTTTTGCGGTTTCTTACAAGAGTATACGCAGTTTTTCCAAAAATAAATCTGAAAAATAAGCAAAAAGCAGTTGACAAGCGGGAAAATCTGTGCTATAATACCCCCGTTGCGAACGAGCGACACAATTTTCATATGGACAGATGGCCGAGTTGGTCTAAGGCGCACGACTGGAAATCGTGTAACGGTTAACCCCGTTCTAGGGTTCGAATCCCTATCTGTCCGCCAAAAAATCCAAGTCGAAAGACTTGGATTTTTTTATGCAATCAAAAGGCGTGCGTTCCTCCCCCACACAAAACAAAAGAACCTCTTGCGAGGTTCTTTTTCTTGTTTTTAAGAATTTCTGCAATCCACCAGGGAGACGGTCTTCACGCCGGGGAGTGCTTTCACAGCGGCGGCGAGGCGTTGCTGTGCGGCAGAAACGCTGATCTCGTAGATGATCTCGGTGTAGCGATCGTTCTGCACCAAGGAGGACAGCTTACGGCGGACGCGGTTCTCCTCCAACAGCTTCTCTACCGTTTCGGCGGTATCCCCCGCCTCGGTTCTCACCACCAGCAGGTAGGGACGGGCGCTCTTACGGGTCAGCAGGCAAGCCAGAACGGTAACCAGACCGATGAACAGACAGCCCACCACGGTGATCATGTAGAAGCCCGCACCTGCGGTAATACCCGCCGCCACAGCCCAGAACATAAAGGCGGTGTCGGAGGCTTCCTTAATGGCGGTACGGAAACGGATGATAGACAGCGCACCCACCATACCCAAGGACAACGCCAGGTTGGAGGTAATGGTGAGAACGATCATGGCGGAGATAGCCGTTACCAAAAGCAGGGTGATCTCATACCCGCGGTTGGCGGCGATGCCCCGCATGGTCATACGGTAGACAAAGAGAATGAACAAAGCGGAAAGCAAGGCTGCCAGCAGGCCTGCCGCCACCTTCCCCATGGTCACATCGGTGTTAAATCCCTCTAAAATGCTGTTTTTGAACATATCCGCAAAAGTCATAATTGCGTCCCTTTCTTTCGTAGCCCGCTTTGCAGGCGATTGTGACGAACTTGGTGACCGAAGCCACAAAATCCCGCTGGGAAAAACATTTTACGCCCCTTATCGCCAAGCCTCGCGGCAGATGGCGTATTTAGAAACGGAAAGCTGCTTGGAGCAGCAGTTGCTGATCTTTCGGACGAACTGGGGGAGGTATTCCCCGTACTTCACTTCCATAATAACCTGATCTCTCGGCATGGCGGGAATGCCCGGATGCTCCCCCTCAAAGAGCAACATCGGATCGGGGTGCAACGCCTCCACGTTGGTATCGAAGGTGAGGCGGGTATCCGTTCCCGGGTATACAAACGCGTCTCTGCGATACCGCACGATCACCGCGGGAGTCAGCCCCTTGGCACGCATTTCCAACGCCATCACGGCGTTACGGCCACTTAAGGCAGCCAGATCTCGCCCGGGGTCGCATAGAATGGGAAGCTCCTCTTCCGTCACACGGACGGTGTGCTTTTCCGTCATGATCCCTCGCTTTACCTTTCGCTCCAAGCGGATGAAGGAGGGGTCGGAATTATAGGTGCGCACACGGTATTTTGTATGCACCCGAACGCCGTCCAGCTTCTCGTCCAGGGCACTGTCATAGCGATCGTCGTAGTACAAAGAGGTGATGAGATAGCCATCCTCCCCTGCGTGGGGATCGATCTCCATGGCGGCTTCCGCGCGGGCACGGAGAAGAAGGTATTCTTTGTAATCAATGATAAACTTTTCCTCGTGGCGGGTTGCCATAGGGCACCTCCCTTCCAAAGAAATTATGCGTTCAGATCAAAGCCGTAGGCTTCCATCTGGGCGTCGGTGAGCTTGAACCAATTCTGAATGTCCTCCACCACGTAGCCCTCTCTTGCTTCAAAGAAGTCCCGCAGATACCCTACCGCCCACTTCCAAGTGGAATAGGAAAGATCCCATTTTTCGCAGTCTCTCTGTTTGTCGGGCAGGATGGCCTCGTAATATCTGTCGATGGCGGCATTGACACGCTCGTAGTTCCACACGTTCTCGATCTGCCATGCAAAGCGAGCAAGAAATTTATCCTTAAAGCCTTGGTTCTTCAAAAGCCCGTTGATCAGTTCAGTAGAAAACCAGTCGTTGGTTCCCGTTCCCTTGGGATTCAGATGCTCTGCCACGGTATCGTTCTTCACGTAAAAGGTGGATTGATCCACGTCGTACATCAGCCAGGTCCATTTGCCGTCCCCTGCCTTAAAGAAGCGGATGTTGCCGTTATCCAAATTTCCGATATAGATCTGCATGATGATATAATCAATATACTGATCGATATCCATCTGAGATTCTACGTAAGCGTAGGCCTCGGGATCGGAGAGATCATGCTTCTTCACGTAAGAAAGAAACTCCTTGTACTCCGTCGTGGAGCCGTGGGAAACGTCCAAAATAACGTCCTCGGGATCTACGTTATAATTTCCCGCAATAAAGTTCTCGTTGATTTTCTCGCGGATATAATAGATCCCCCAAAATTCCCCGTTGAGGTACAGGATCACGGGGCGGTTCTTTTGGCAGGGCATATACATGGCGGTGGACGCCAGCTCGGAAAGCAAAGGGTCACGCATACGGGCACCGTCAAAATCCTGGCCGGCGTTACGGAAGATAAATGCCTCGTAAACATCCAAGCCTTCCTCGCCGAACAGCTGATAGTTCAACTGATTTGCACCGTATGTGCCGCGAAAAAAGCAGGAAAAGGACTTCATGGGCAACGCACGGGAATACGCACCGAAGATGCGGATGCCGCAAGAGGAGGTGAAGCCGGTGCCATCCATTTCATAAAGAGAAACGGTGGCCTCCTTTTCCCATTTTTTCCAAAAGTTTGCGCCGGTGTAAGGGAATTTGGAGCTTGCGCCGGGTCCTTCCACGTAAATCCCCTCGTAATAGTCCCAAAGATTATCCGGCTCCGTTACCAAGGAGGCAACGGGCAGGCTGTGATTTTCGTTGATAACGTAGGTAAGATCCAGAACCTTACTCTCCGTCTTCCCTTCCGCCACGGAAAAGGCACGGATCACCGTGGTCTCGCTCAAGGAGATCGGCCCGGTGTAACGGGTGGAATTCACCGTGGGAGCGGTACAATCGGTGGTGTAGTAGATCTCTCCCTCTCCCTCCAAAACCACGGAAAGGGTCTCTACATCGTTATACACGCCCTGAGCCGTCACGGCAACAGGAACTTCCGTCTCTGCCGCCGCCATACCGTTGGAGGCGTTGGGAGTTACGGAAGCCAGCACGGAAAACTCCAGCTCTCCGTCGGGTCTGCCGTAGGAAACGTTGGTGCCCAAGGCGGGAACGGATGCCCAATCCTTCACTTTTCCCTCGTAAACCAGGCACAAGCTGTCCCCGGAGGAGGAAAGTCCAAAGGGAACCACGGGGTACCCTTTGCGCAAATTCTCCGTGTCCTTGCTCAAAAAGATCACGTAATATTCACCGGGCTGAACCGTCTCGGTGGGAAGCTTTCCCTTGGTCAGCTCATCGGAATCGTCGGTGAGATACCAGCCCTCCAGGCTGATGGGCGCGTCGGTGGGGTTGTAGATCTCCACCCAATCGCAGGTAGTACCGTAGGATCCCGGCAGGCTCTCCGTATTGGAGGAGATCACCTCGGAGATCTGCAGGGTATCTGCCAAAAGAGCCTGCAGGTAAGCCGCTCTGCCCTCCTCGTTGTTGGGATACCCAAGGGTAACCGCCCCCTCGCGGAAGGCGCCACCCTCCTCGTCATCCTGCCACATCATGGAGTAGCCATCCTCAGCCTCCAAAACCACGGCGGAATCACCGTAACGATGATCGGGGCAGAGAATGCGAAGCTCCTCGCCCATAGACAGCCCGAAGTTGGCGTTCCAGCCCTCTCCCTTGCCGTCGCAGATCACCACAAGGCAATCGCCGGGGGCAAGAATGGTCTCGGGCAACGGGAATTTATAGGGGTCCTCTCCGTCGGAAAGGTAATAGCCCTTGGTGTTGATAGTTTCCCATCCCTTGTTGTAAAGCTCCACTACGTCCACGTAAACGCCGCCGTAAGGAACCTCCCCACCGGAAAGCAGGATTTCGGAGATCACCAAAGGATTTTCATAGTCAATACGGCTTTCTGCGAAGGCTAGCTCTCCTTCGTCGGTGTTGGGATAGCCAATGGAAACCGAACGGCTCTCAAATCCGTTCTCCGTCAAGGACAAGGAGAGATCGTCCGCTGTTTCTCCTGCCGAAGCGGAGGTATACTTCCCTGCGGGAGAGGTGAGGTACAGAGTTTCCTCGGAGGAAACGGAGAATCCTGCGTGGATCTCGCCTCCCTCGTACACCCCTCTGCCGTCGCAGAACACCGCAAGATACCCGCCTGCGGGAATTACCACGTCGGGCAACGCATAGCGGAAACGGTTCTCAAAATTATCGGAAAGATAATAGCCCTTCAAGGAAATGGGCGCCTCGGTTTTGTTATACAGCTCGATCACGTCGGAGAAGGTTCCGCTTCTGTCGGGGAATGCATAGCGGTTGGAAAGCAACAGCTCACTGATCACCACTGCGGGATTCTCGTCGGGAAGCCCTTGGGTAAGAAGTAAATAGCCCTCCTCGGTGTTGGGATATCCGGGCGTGGCACGGTCGGTAATGGCATATCCGGTTTCCTGCCATTCCATGACCTGATTTTCCCCCATGGGAGACAACGTGACCTGCGCCACGGTAGAGCCATCGCGGTTGTACAGGAAAAGCGTCTCTCCCCCTGCGGAGGAAAGAGAAAAGCCTGTAAGGTCCTTATCAATAAAGAAGATCTTGTATTCTCCCGCCTTCAAGGGCGTATCCCCAAAGGGTGCGGAGGTGTTTTTGCCGTCGGAAAGGGTAAACCCGTGGAGGTTGCAATCCCCGCCGCGGTTGTAGATCTCGATATAATCGCTGTGTTTCCCGCGGGAGTCCTCGATGATATCCGTGTTTTTGGCGCAGATCTCCGTAATCAGAAGATCCACCACCTCCGGTTCAACACCGACCTCCGTAGAAGACGCGGCGCGGTCAATGGCAAGCCCCACCGCTACAGCGGAAAGCAACGCCACCAGCAACACCAGCGCGATGCCTATCTCTTTCATCCTCATTTTTGCGTCTCCTTTTCGTTTCTCGCGGTTTCATCATAGTCTAATCGGAGTTATTATAGCACGCTTTCCCATAGATTGCAAGAAATTTTCCCACACAAGATGTAAATAATTCAAAAAACCTGCCGTTTTTTGGAGAAACAGCAGGTTTTTTTGTTGTTTATAGGTTATCCAACCACCAAAGAGTAGCTGCCAAGCGTGTTGCAATGCTCAACGTAGATCTCGTAGATCTCTCCTGCGAGAATGTTGTAAAGCTTCACACCCTCGGTGTTGTAGCAGTAGGTCTCGTAATCCAACCGATCGCCGTTGGCATCGTAGATGTACAGATTCACCGCACCGCTTTCCAGATTGGCAATGTAGAAGTTGAAATCGCCGTCGGAGGTTGCCGTCCAACGATAATGATTCGTCTGTCTGGTATGCTCCATGCTGTCGTTCACCACCATTTTGCCGGAGAACTCTACCACGGGCTTAGCGGAAAGCATCTCGATGGTATAGGGGGTCGCGCCTTCATATTCGCTGACGCGGAGAGTATAGGTCTCGCCCACGGTCAGATCGGCGGTGAAGGAGTCGCCGTTGCTGAAATAGTTGGAGTAAGTAACGGTCTCGCCCAAGCGGTTCAGAACCTCCACCTTTACGTCGGTGTAGTCATCCTTAGCACCGGAC
>JAFYNA010000089.1 GCA_017549925.1 Clostridia bacterium
ATTCGGGAGATCCGCTGATGTACGAGCGAGACGGCGAATGGGTCATGGAGGGCTTGGATGCCCGGGACCCGAAGCGGATCAAAAACATGGAAGAGCTTTACGAGTACGTAGAGACGGTAGGGTTCCTGCCCTTGTTTTCCAGCCGTGTTGTGGGTTTTTCTTTGGAAGAATTGACCGCCTCCTCTGCATGGTTTTCCGGGCAGACGGAGGATCCTTGGGAATGGAGAAGCATTGCGGCCACCGAAGGTAAGGTGGTTTACGGCAAGTTCTTCGATAAGAAGGCAGGCTTTATCTCCAAGGAGTGGTTCCCCTACTTTGCGGCGTATCGCAGGGACGGCTATGATTTCGACACCCTTTACGAGCTGGGCATGGCACCTCGGAAAAGTATGCTTTTGATGGACGTACTGTCAAGACAGCAAGGTATTCCCTCTTATGAGCTGAAGACGGAAGCGGGGTTCGGCAAAGACGGCGAGAAGGGCTTTGAGGGCGCTATCACCAACTTGATGATGCAGACCTACGTAGTCATCGACGGCTTTGAGCGGAAGCTGAACAGAAACGGCGAGGAATACGGCTGGCCGGTGGCAAAATACGTTACGGCAGAGGCCAAGTTCGGAAGAGATATGGTACGCTCCCAATACAAGCTCTCCAAGGAAGAAGCACTGAATAAGATCCTGGAGCAGATGTACAAGCTTTACCCCGATGCCACAGAAAAAGAGATCCGCAAAGAAATATAGTAAAATATAAGACGCCCTTCCACGGCAGATGCCGCAAAGAAGGGCGTTTTTGTTATATTTTTGCAAGCCGTTCTTCCAAAAGCTTTGCCAGCAAAACGGGATTGGCTTTGCCACGGGACGCCGCCATCACGGCTCCGGAAATGGCTTTGACCACGTTGGTCTTTCCCCTGCGGTAGGAGTCCAACAGAGAGGGGTCTTTTTCCAGAACGCCTTCGATCCAGCCGCGGATGGCCCCAGGATCGCTGTTTTGGGCAAGGTCCAGCCGTTCCATGGCGGAAAGCGGGTCGGTCTCCCCTTCCGCAACCAGCATGGCAAGCCGTTTTGCAGCGGTAGAATTCACCCTGCCGTCTCCCCAGAGGGTGGCCACGGAGGCCAAGGCTAAGGGATCTGCGGATGCACCGGAAAGTTTGGTCAGCAGATCGCCCAACAGAAGGTTGACAAGCAGCTTGGGATAGAGGGTTTGAGAGACGCTGTGTTCAAAAAGCGCTGCCAGGAAGGGCTCTGACAAGAGCAAGTCACATTCCTCATCGGTAACGCCGTAGAGGGACTGATAGCGTTGCTTTTTTGCCTCGGGCATCTCGGGAAGGGTATCTGCAAGAGAGGTGATCAGCTCCTCCTCCAAACGGAAGGGAGGCAGATCCGGCTCCGGCAGGAAACGGTAATCGGAGGTAGTCTCCTTACGGCGGAGAAGAATGGTCTCTCCCGTGATCTCGTCGAAGCGGCGGGTCTCGCGGAAGATCTCTTCCCCATTTTCTATCATCTGCACCTGGCGAAGGAATTCTGCATCAATGGCTCGCTTAACGGAAGAAAAAGAATTTAAATTCTTCATTTCCGTGCGGACACCCAAGGCGGTGTCTCCTTTTTTGCGGATAGAAAGATTTACGTCGCAACGGAGAGAGCCCTCCTGCATTTTGCAATCAGAAACCCCTGCGAACAAGAGACGGCTACGGAGGGTCTTGAGAAATGCCACGGCTTCCTCGGAGGAATGAAGCTCCGGCTCGGTAACCACCTCGATCAGCGGGATGCCGCAACGGTTATGATCTACCAGTGTTCCCTGCGACTCGGTGTGGATCAGCTTGCCTGCGTCCTCTTCCAAGTGAATACGGGTAATGCCAACGATGCGTTCTCCCGCGGAAACGGTGATGGGCAAGCTACCTCCCGTACAAAGAGGGGTATCGTATTGGGTAATTTGGTATGCCTTGGGCAAATCGGGATAGAGATAGTGCTTTCTGTGGAAGCGTACCTCCCGAGAGATCTGACAGCCCGTGGCAAGCCCCGCCTTGATGCCGAGAATAAGGGCATTGCGGTTCAATACCGGCAGGGTGCCCGGGAAGCCCATACAGTTGGGACAGCACGCCGTGTTGGGAGCTGCGCCGAAGGTGGTGGGGCAAGAGCAGAAGATCTTACTGCGGGTGGCAAGCTCCGCGTGAACCTCCAGCCCGATCACAGCCTCGTAAAGGTTATGCATGGTGCGCCACCTCCTTTTCATAGAGGTGCCCCGCGCGGAAGATCAAATCCTCGCGGAAGTGGGGTGCGATCAGCTGGAAGCCGATAGGAAGGGTATCATTTGTTTTGCAAGGAATGGAAACTGAGGGTAATCCTGCCAGGCTGGCAGGAACGGTAAAGCGATCAAAGGCGCGCTTCTCGCCACGGGTGAAGCCGTGAGAGGTAGGCGCAACGCAGGTTGCCGTGGGAGCAAATACCAGGTCAACCTTTTGGAAGGCATCTTTAAAAGAATCTTTGATAAACTGCTGTTTTGCCTGAGCGGGGCGGTAGTAGATCGCCATATTGGCTTCCTCCAAATAAGCCGCGCCGGATTCCATACGCGCTTTTACCTCGCCGCCGAAGAACTGCTCCCCGGTATTACGCGCAATCTCGGCAGAGGTCTTCCCTGCCGCTCTGGCACCGAAGCGTACGCCGTCGTAGCGGGACAGGTTAGAAGCCCCCTCCGCAGAAGAAAGAATATGATAAACAGCAAGGGAATCCTCCACCACGGGAAGGGACAGCGGAACCAAGACGACACCCAAAGAACGATACACGTCCAGCACAGTCTGTAAGGCTTTTTGCACCTCCGAGGAAAGATCCTCGGTAAAGAATTCCTCGGGGACACCGATCCGCAGTCCTGCCAAGGGAGCCGCGATCCCGTGGAAATAATCGGGAACGGGAAGGGTGGAGCAGGTGGCATCCAGAGGATCGGCCCCTGCCATTACGGACAGCACCATGGCGCTGTCGTAAACCGAGGAGGTAACGATCCCCACCGTATCCAAGGAGGAGGCAAAGGCGATCATTCCGAAGCGAGAAATTCTGCCGTAGGTGGGCTTCATCCCCACCACGCCGCAAAAGGAAGCGGGCAGACGGACGGAGCCGCCGGTATCAGAGCCTAAGGAATATACCGCGAGATCCGCGGCAACAGAGGCGGCGGAGCCGCTGGAGGATCCTCCTGCCATGCGGTCAAGGTCGTGAGGATTTACCGCAGGGTAATAGGCAGAATACTCCCCCGTTGCACCCATGGCAAATTCGTCCAAATTCAATTTGCCTAACATAACGCCTCCCGCTTCCTCCAGACGACGGACGCAGGTTGCAGTATAGGGTGGCAAAAAATCCCTGAGCATACGGGATGCACAGGTGGTGGGGATCCCCGCAGTGCAGAAATTATCCTTCACTGCCATGGGAATACCCGCCAAAGGATGGAGGGGCTCCCCCTTCACGCGACGGATATCCACATCCTTTGCCTGAGAAAGCGCCTTCTCGGGGCAAAGGGTCAGATACGTACCCAGGGAAGAATTCTCCTCGGTGATGCGGTTCAAATAGACTTCCGTCAGCTCATAGGAGGAAAGCTCCTTTTTTGAAAGACGGTTATACAATTGTTGCACAGCGCTCATCTTACAGATCCTCCATCACAAGGGGTACCGACGGGCAATTTTGGATGAGAACAGGTGCGTTTTGCAAAAGCAGATCCACCTGCTCAAAGCGCATGGGAACATCGTCACGCAAAACAGACTCCGCCGATGGGAGGATCAATTCGGTTTGAGGATCGACATGAAAAGAGCTCATAAATACATCCTGATTTCGTTATAAAAGCGTTTTCCGCCGTTTTTAAAGGGCAAAAAACGCTTCTTTAAGTAAGTTTAGATCGCACGGAAGGAGTTCAAGGGATGAGAGGTCTGCTTTTCCTCGTCAATGACACAGCACTCCAAAATGGCACGTCTGGTAACGATGCCCACAAAAACACCCCGATCATCCACCACGGGGACAAAGTTTTGATCCTTAAGCTGGGAAAAGACCTGAAAAACCGTCTCGGAGGCCTTGACGGGAGGGTTCCAACCCGGGCGCACCAAAGAGGAGATCTGATCCTTCTCCAAGGATTTATAGGAGCAATCCTCCTTATCCATCAGATACCAGAGAAAATCCCCCTCCGTAACCGTTCCGACGTAAACGCCGTTCTTATCGATCACGGGGATGGCGGTATAGCCGCGGTTATGCATTTTTTCCAACCCGTTGCGAAGGGTAGCGGTATCCTCCAAGCAGGCCACAAGACTCTTGGGGATCAAGAAACGCATAATGTTCATAAAAACACTCCTTTGATGGCTTTATCTTACACCAAATATATGAACTCAATATGAACAGACCGAGGATTTGATACAATATGTTGATTATACACAAAACTCTGCTCCGTTTTTTGACGTGAAGAGAAGGAGGAAGCGCAAGTTTTTGCAATATTTTCGAAAAAGACTTGCATTTTCTGCGAAAAAGTGGTACAGTATATCTGTATTTTTTGCATCTGCAAAGGCAAAAGACGGAAAGGAACTCTTACTATGGAAATCAGAATCGAAAGAACCGCCACCCCCAAAGCAAAGCCCACAGGCGCGCTGGGATTTGGCAAGATCTTTACCGATCATATGTTTGAAATGGATTATACTCCCGATCTGGGCTGGCATAATCCCCGCATCACTCCCTACCATCCCTTGGAGCTGGATCCCGCTTGCGTGGTGTTCCACTATGCCCAGGAGATGTTCGAGGGTATGAAGGCTTACAAGGATGCAGACGGCAAGGTTCGTCTCTTCCGTCCCATGAAGAACATCCAGCGCTTGAACGCTACCAACGAGCGTATGTGCATTCCCACCATCGATCCCGAGGATGCCCTGCAGGCTATCCGTGAGACGGTTTTGGTGGACGCTGATTGGATCCCCACCGAGCCCGGCACTTCTCTGTACATCCGTCCCTTTATCATTGCTACCGACGTGGGTCTGGGTGTACATCCCTCCAAGAACTATAAGTTCTGCATCATTTTGGCTCCCTCCGGCTCTTACTATGCCGGCGGTCTTGCACCCGTTAAGATCGTGGTTGAGGATGAGTACGTCCGCGCGGTCAAGGGCGGCACCGGCTTTGCCAAGGTTGGCGGTAACTACGCCGCATCCCTGATCGGTCAGCAGAAGGCCGAGAAGATGGGCTATGCCCAGGTTCTGTGGCTGGACGGTATTGAGCATAAGTATATTGACGAGGTAGGCGCGATGAACGTATTCTTCGTCATTGACGGCAAGGCCATCACTCCCCAGCTGGAGGGCAATATCCTCCCCGGTGTTACCAGAGACTCTACCATCCAGTATCTCCGCGCCAAGGGCTACGAGGTTGAGGAACGCCGTATCTCCATTGAAGAGGTTTACAACGCGGCAGAGGCAGGCACGCTGAACGAAATGTTCGGCACCGGTACCGCCGCCGTTATCTCCCCCGTGGGTGAACTGAACTGGGACGGCAAGAAGGTCGTGATCAATAACAACGAGATCGGCGCAATCTCCCAGATGCTCTATGATGATATCACCGGTATCCAGTACGGCAAGAAAGATGATCCCTTCGGCTGGAGCATGGTTCTCTGATGGAGCAGGCCGCTGTCAAAAAATCTTTCCGTGAAAAGCTAAGGGAGCGAGAGCTTCTCAGCCCTTGGTTCCTTGCTTTTCTGGGTAGCTTTGTTTTTGGGATCCTCGTCTACGTTTTGGCGAGGATCTTTCCCGCTTTTGCGGAATTCTGGGCAAGGTATCCCTCCCAAGGGATCCGCTTCGTGCTGGGAAAGGTTACAAGCATCCTGCCCTTCTCCACGGCGGAATGGGTGATCTTTTCCTCCCCTGTTCTGATCGCAGGATATTTCTTCTTTTCCGCACGGTCTATGAAGAAAAACAAGAGCGTGGGAAATTACTACCGCTGGATGCTCTCCTTGGTCTGCATTCTGCTGACCATCGTGACCTTATTCTTCACTGCCTTCGGGCCTTGCTATTTCCGTTACGGGCTGGATCAAAATTTGGGCATTGCCAAACGTCCTGTTTCGGCTCAGGAACTTTATGATACGGCAAAGATCGTAAGTGATGAGATCAAAAAAGTCAAAGACGACTTGCAGTTTGATATCCATGGGGCTTGCATCATGCCCTACGATTACGATACCTTGGTGGAAAAGGTAAACGAGGCCTACGGGAAGTATGCCGCCACGGCGGATCACGTGGGACATTTTGACACCTATGCCAAGCCGATGGCCATCTCTCCCCTGTTCACCTACACCCATATTTCCGGGATATACACCTTTATGACGGGCGAGGTGAATATCAACATCAACTACCCCGATTTTATCCGCCCCTTCACCATTGCCCATGAGTTCTCTCACCAAAGGGGCATCGCCAGAGAGGATGAGGCGAACTTTGCGGCGTATTTGGTGTGCATCGAAAGCGAAGATGCCTTTGTGCGGTATTCCGGGTATGCCAATCTGCTGCAATATCTGACGGATGCCCTATATAAGGCGGATCGGGATCTTTACAGCAAATTCCGCAATCGAGAGATGCCCGACGTGGTCTCCAAGGAATTTTCCGCTTACTCGGCGTTCTTTGATAAATATCGGGAAAGCACAGCCTCCAAGGTGACCGGAACGGTGAACAACTCCTTCTTGGGAAGCCAGGGACAATCCGCAGGCACCAAAAGCTATGGCTTGGTGGTCGACCTTGCCGTGGCGTATTATCTGCCGATAGAAACAGAGTAAAAATGCAAAGATAAAAGCCTTCGCTTTTTTCGCGAAGGCTTTTTTGTATCAATAAAAGGTTGCTACGGGCTGTGCGGGCGGTTCCGCCTTGGTGACTTGGATGGCGGTGAGGACAGGGCCCTCTCCGTCATAAAGCTTATGATGCTCGATGGAGATCTTAGCGGTGATTTGGATCCAATCCTTGGTCTTGACCTTCAGCTGGTCGGTGCCCTTGCACACCAAGCCGCGGTAGGTAATGTCCTCTGCACAGCAGACCATGACGTGTCTGCCTACAGCGAAGGACTTATCCAAAAGACTGCCGTTACGGGCTACCATACCCTTGAAGGATACGGTCTTGCCATCGTATTTCTCCATCTCCTCGGCAAGGTCGCGATACCACTCGGCGTAGTCCTCGTCCTTGATCTCAATGATGGGAGAGTTGATATCGAAGGGCAAGGGATCCTCGATGTTATCGTAATCCATTCTGCCGTCCTCGTACTCGTAGGCAATGGTGGCGCGGCGACTGACGGTACGCACCAGCTGATGCAGCTCCATAAGGTCTCTTCCCTCGGGAACGCGGTTGAAGATCACCATTTCACAGCTTTGCAGCTTGTCCACCATCAAAGTACGCATATTGGCGTTGTAGGTCTTTACGGTGGTTTCGTCGACGAACATCATCTCCTGGTGAACGAACCAATTCTCCGGCATACGGGTATAGAACAGATCCAGCATCCACATACCGTTGTATTCCACGATGATCATTTGGGGGCGGTGCTTCTCCTCCAGGGCGGTCATCAGCTCGGTGGTGAGATCCTCGGGGTCGTCCACGTACTCGATGGCCACGTTGGGAGAAGCGAAGGAGGAGGGATCCAATTCCTCTATGCCTTCCTCACAGCAGATCACCAGCAGAGGCTCACCCGTGTTGAAGCGGGAATCCTCCAAGGTCTCCTGAATACATTTGGTTTTGCCGGATTCCAAAAAGCCGGTAAACAGATATACGGGCATTTCCATAACGGTTACCTCATCAGATGCCGAAAAGCTCGGCAAGTTTTTCCTCATTGATGCCTGCGCCGATGACACAAAGTCTGCCGATGACGTCAGCGGAGCCGGTACGCACGTCCCCTTCTCCGGGAACGTAGTCGAAGTGGAGCCAGGAGCCATCCTTGGCGTCAAGGATACCCTTTGCACGCAGGACGGTGCCATAGGTGGTCTCGTCAATGAGCTGTTCCAGAATGGAATCCAGCTCCTCGGCGGTATACTTGCGGGTGGTCTCTACGCCCCAGCTGGTAAACACATCGTCGGCGTGGTGATGGTGGTGTTCGTGGTCGTGATCGTGGCCGCAACAGCAGGAGCAGGTGCATCCTTCCTCGTGGTCATGGTCGTGATGGTGCTCATGCTCGTGATGATGCTCGTGGTCATGATGCTCATGGTCATGATGCTCATGGTCGTGGCAGTCACAGTCATGTTCGTGGTGGTGATGCTCATGGTGTTCATGCGCATGGCAATCACAATCGTGGTCGTGGTGATGATGGTGGTGATGCTCCGCTTCTTCAGCGAGAGCCTCCAGCACGTCTGCGGTGGTGTGGCTGTGCTCCATGGCGGCAAGGATCTGCTCACCGGTAAGTGCGTCCCAGGGGGTGGTGACCAGGGTGGCGTGATCGTTCTTGGAACGGATCAGCTCCACTGTCTTGACAAGCTTTTCCTCGGAAATACGGTCGGTATGGCTGAGGATCACGGTGTGGGCGTTCTCAATCTGGTCGCCGAAAAACTCACCAAAATTCTTCATGTACATCTTGCACTTGTTGGCATCCACCACGGTGGTATAGTTGCCAAGCTGCACGTTCTCCCCTGCAACGCCTTCCACGGCACGGATCACGTCACTGAGCTTGCCCACGCCGGAGGGCTCGATAAGGATACGGTCGGGAGTGTACTCCGCCAGCACCTGCCCCAAGGCCTTGGTGAAATCTCCCACCAAGCTACAGCAGATACAGCCGGAATTCATCTCGGTGATCTCGATGCCCGCATCCTTCAAGAAGCCGCCATCGATACCGATCTCGCCGAACTCGTTCTCAATGAGCACCAGCTTCTCGCCTGTATAGGCTTCCTTGATCAATTTCTTTATCAACGTGGTTTTTCCCGCGCCTAAGAAGCCGGAAAAAATATCGATCTTCGTCATAGTCTTTATTCCTTTGCAAAAAAATCAAGCATTTCGTTCAAAAATATATTATACCCCCATTTTTTTGAAAAGTCAATATTGAAAAACCGGAGTTTTTATGATAAAATATACCAAACCTTTTGAATTGCAGGAGTAATGATATGTCTGTGAAAAAGTTTTTCTTCTCGGATAGCAAGGTCGGCCCTGTGGACGGTTACGTCCTTGAAAATGAACAGGTCTCTCTGACGGTGCTTTCTCTGGGAGGAATCATTCAAAAATACATTTACCGCGGGAAGGATATCGTCTGCGGTTTCGATACTGCGGATGAGTATTTGGCAAGCACCTGCTATTACGGCGCATTGATCGGCAGATACTGCAACCGCTTGAAGGAGCTGACCATTGAGGGTGTCTCCTATCCCCTGACCATGAACGAGAAGGGCAAAAACCAGCTTCACGGCGGTTTTTGCGGCATGGACAAAAAGATATGGGATGTAGAAGCCAAGGAAAACGCTTTGGTTTTGACTTGCGCGGCAAAGGATGGTGAGGAGGGTTTCCCCGGGAATATCACCGTGAAGGTGACCTATACCCTGCAGGGAACGGATCTTCTGATGGATTACGAGGCGGTTTCCGACAAGAATACTGCAGTGAATCTCACCAATCACTCTTACTTTAATTTGGATGGCATCGGCGGGAACATTCTTGACCATAAGGCGTATATTCCCTCTTGGTTTATCAGTGAGTGCGACGAGCTGCACATCCCCACCGGAAAGCAGATTCCCTGCTGGGGCACGGCGTTGGATTTCAACCTTCCCAAGCCCATCGGGCAGGATATCAAGGCAGAGCATCCTCAGCTGACCCCTTGGGGCGGGTATGACAACAATTATATTCTGCGCAAGAGCGAGAAGCTGAGCTTGGCAGCCCGAATTGAGGGCAAGGAGATCGTTTTGGAGGTCCTCACCGATCAGCC
>JAFYNA010000090.1 GCA_017549925.1 Clostridia bacterium
CAGGATCGCCATGGAGAGGATGACCTCGTAAAGAGGCACCGTGCTCATGGCGATGCGTGTGAACATCACCGAAGAGGCGGTAAAGGGGAAGTAGGAGCAGAACACCATCAAAGGGCTTGCGGTATCTCCGGAGGTCATTCCGGTGATGGCCACCAAGAAGCCCGCCACAAACAGGAAGTTGATGGGGGAGATGGAGGTGCTGATGTCCTCCATTTTGGAGACCGTGGAGCCCACCGCGCCAAACAGAAAGGCGTAGAGCAAGAAGCCCAAAATGAAATAGACCAGCATATAAACCAAAAGCTCCGGCGGAATGTTGAAGATGGAATCCATGATCATGTTGTCCGCCCAGTAGTCCTTATTCAATGCGTAGAATACCAAGGACGAGCCAAAGATGGCGATCAGCTGGGAAAGCCCTGCCAGGCAGGAAGCAATCACCTTGCCGAACATCATGGAGGTGGGCTTGGCACTGGTAATAAGCAGCTCCATAGCCCGGGAGCTCTTCTCGGATGCCACGTTGGTGGCCACCATCTGTCCGTACAGCAGGATCACCATATACAAGGCGAACACCATAATATAGGTGTAGAAGAAGTTCCGGGTCTGATCCTTGCCCAGATTTTCCACCGCTCCCGTCACGGCGATGTTCATCACCGCTTCCGCTTCCTCGGCGGTCATACCGCTGCCGATCATGGCGTTCATGCGGTAGACCTGCTGTAAGGCCTCCGTGGCCAAAGCGGAGTTGGTGTCGTACATAGAGAGGGTCTCTACGAAGTAAATATACTCGTTGGATGCCGTCATCACAAAGGCGCAGGCGGCGTTTCCTTCCGCCACGGCGGTGCGTACAGTATCCTGATCCTGGTGGGTCAGCTCTACTTGGTAGCCCTCAAACACAGAGGAAAAGACCTGCAGGATCAATTCCTCGGGGAGGCTTTCGTGGGGCTTCACCAGCATGACGGGCGCGCTCTGCTGAGGGTGGTCTCCCTCCTCCGTTGCCAGCAGGGCGGAGACGCGGGGGAAGAACATAACAATGGCCAGCACGGCGACCATCACCAGAGTGACGCCCACAAAGACCTTGTTCTTCAGGTAGTGCTTTAACTCAAAGGTTAAAATTTTGCCAAACTGCTTCATGCTTTGCTGCCCTCCTTTTCGTCCTGCCCGGTGTATTCCACGAAAATATCGTTCAGCGAAGGCTCAAAGACCTTGATCTCATCCACGTCATATTTCTCCGTCAGGAGGGACATGACGTTTCTTTTTTCGGCAGGGGAGTTCAAGCGGAGCAAAAGGTGTCCCTTTTCGCGGGTGCAAGCGTCTCCAAAATCTGCCAAAATCTTTTCCGGCTCCTCAGTGCGGATCACCAGCCGATCCCGTGGGTATTCCCGCTTGATCTGCCGCAGGTCGCCCTGCAAAACCGCTTTTCCTTGGTTCAAAATGGCGATCTGATCGCAGAACTCCTCGATGTAGTTCATTTGGTGGCTGGAGAACAGCACGATCTTGCCCAAGGCGATCTGCTCCTTCACCACGTCCTTGAGGAGCATGGCGTTGACGGGGTCAAGCCCGGAGAAGGGCTCGTCCAGGATCACAATGTGGGGATCGTGTGCCAAGGCGGTGATGAGCTGGATCTTCTGTTGGTTGCCCTTGGAGAGGGTGTCCAGCCGTTTGTTCCTGTATTCCGCCATCCCCAGCCGTTCCAGCCAGGAATCCACACTGCGGGTGGCATCCTTGCGGCTCATGCCTTTTAGCTCGGCAAAGTATACCAGCTGCTCTAGGATCACTTTCTTGGGGTAAAGTCCCCGCTCCTCGGGGAGGTACCCGATGCCCACCTTGGTGTAGTCAATGGGCGCACCGTCCAACAGCACCTTGCCGCTGTCCGCAGGGAAAACGTCCATCAAAATGCGGATGGTGGTGGTTTTACCCGCGCCGTTTCTGCCCAGAATGCCAAAGGCCTTTCCGCTTTCGGCAGAGAAGGAGAGGTCTGTCAGCACCTTCTTTTCGCCAAAGGACTTGTAAATGTTGAATAGTTCCAGTTTCATAAAGCGCACTCCTTTCCCGGTGTGCAGTGTACGTTAAAAGATTGCCCTGCAAAGCTTTACCCGGTTTGCCACGTAGAGGGGCTATAAAAATAAATAAAGCTTGGGGCTTCGTTTGCGGTTCAAATAGAGTTTCATTGGAAGGGTGGAGCGTATAACAAGTGCGTTTTGCGGGCAGTTGCTCACACAACGTAAGCAACGGATGCACTTGTGGGTCGGCGTGCCGTTTTCCATGGCGGACATGGGGCAGAGCTTGGCGCACACCCCGCAGGCGGTACAGCTTTGGTTTTTGCAGATCTTCAGCCCTATGCGGCTTCGCCAAGCGGGGAGAAGATCGGAAAAGGGATTTTTTCTCAGGCGGGGGAAAACGGCTTCCTCGGGATATCGTATTCTTGCCAATAAAGGCTCCAAGGCAGGGGTATCGAAGACTGCCGCTTCCCTCAAAAAGCTGTGCCCCGTGGGGATGCACGCTCCCGCAATCACCGTAGCGGCGGTGAGTTTTGCGCCTTCCTGCAGGACGTTTCCGGGGGAAAAGCCACCGTAGGTAGCAACGAGCGCTGCGTGATCGGCTTGCAGGGAGCGTAAAAAGGCTTTCACCATAGGCGGGAGATTCTGGCAATACACCGGGAATACCACCACGGCAACGGCTGCGAATTCTCCCTCGTAGGAGGTCAGCTCTGCCGCGTTGGTCTCCAAACGGCTTGCCAAATAGTCCGCCACCGCCTTGCTGTGTCCGCTTCCCGAAAAGTAATACACCCGTGTCATGGTGTCTCCTTCGCCCAACTGCACATCAGGGCGCACTCCGGCAGAGGCTCCAGGGAGAAGCCCAGCAGATGCTCCATCTCGTACATCAGTTCTTCCTTAGCGCGTCCGCAGTTGCGGCAGGCAAGGGAGATCTCCAGGGCGCTGAAGGGGATCATCTTGCTTTCACAGCGGTAAAATCTGACGAATTGGGAGTGATCCTTGCATCTTTCGATATGACAACTGGTGTGAAGGGCCTTCGTGCTGTCGTCGGGGGCTACCCAGCCGCATTCCCGTATCAGCGTGTCCTTCACTTGGTTCCAATGGTATTTCCCGCCGCAAAGCTTGTCGAAATCCAAATGCACGAAGGCGGGGATATTCCCGCTCCGGGAGGAACGGCGGATGCTCCGCTTCAAGGGCGGCAGAAGGGAGGGAACCTTATGGATGGCGGCAACCACGTTGGATACCAAGGGATTTGCGTATCCGCTGAGCTTTTTCAGCGGGTTGTCCCCGTATGCCAGTTGGCGCATTGTCAGCAGGGTCTGGAGCTGACCTTTCTTGAAAGGGGGATGGAGAGTGAGGATACGCCCTATATTGATCAACAGACTCAAAAAACGATTGGTGGAAAAACGGTATGCCATTTTGGGTGCCATGTGATTGTAATAGAGTCCCAGCATCTGCACAGGCTCGTTTCCCGCCACGAAGTAGGGTACACGGTTTTCCACCAGCTCGGGGTAGAACAGCAGGTATGCCAGCGAAGGGCAAGCGCAGGTGTTGCCGCTTGATCGGTACAGCTCTCCGTAAACCCTGCGGAGATCCTGCTCGCTGACCCAGCGGGTGATGAATTCCACGGTGGGGAAGTGCCGTTTGGCGTTTTCGATGCTTGCTTTGGCGGAATCCGACATAAAGGGGATCTCCCAGGTCAAAGCCAGCACCCGCAGGTTTTGCACCTTTGCAAGGTGGTACAGCAGAAAGGTGGAATCCTTTCCCCCGGTGTAGAACACCGCCACGTCAAAGCGGGACTTCTTGCTCCGGGGAATCTGCTCCATCAGGGGCACCACGCTTTGGAGCTCCTCCGCTTCCTTTGCGGTTTGGCACAGGGGGCATTTTCCTTCCCCATCGAATTCCAGACCCGGAATGATGTAATCGTTGGCGGCGCAGGAGGTGCAGAACCGCGCTTCTCGCAGGGAAGCAGGTGTTTTTCGCAGGTCTTTTTCTTTGACCACCTGTTCTCCCAGCAGCTTGCCCAGTGCGGAACATTCCTCTGCCGTCAAGGGGGAGGGGAGCTTGGCGATGATCTGCCGTTGCTTTTTGGATAAGGGGAGGGTATTGCGAAACAGATTTTCCCGATTACGCAAGCCGTAGTAGTAAAGCTTATTTCCTTCGGGGAACCAACGGTTTTGCAGGACGTAGTTTTCCATTACGCCACCTCCGTTTCGTTAGTTCATCAATGCATCCAGCTTTTTGGCGGCAACTGCCATGATCGCCATGGCCTCCGGCAACTCCTCGGCGGTTCTGCCCTTCAGATATTTGTCCGCCTCCAAGGTCAGCTCTCCTGCGTAGCCGATGTCCTTCAAAGCTTTGGCTACGGCAACGAAATCGATGTTCATGGAGAAGGGGATCTGGTGAGAATCCAGCCACTTGTCGTTATCGTGAATGTGGAGCGCTTGCAAACGATGCCCCAGGGCGTAGATCATCTCGGGGGCGGAGGTGTTCAAGCCTCGCATCTCCGCGTGACCGATGTCCAGACAAGCCACCATAAAGTCATCCTGCAACGCATCCACGTGGGCGCAAAAGCTCTCGGGGGAGGAGCAGGCGGCGGGAGCGGCTTGCCCTGCGTTGTCGTCCCAGTTCCACATATTCTCCGTGGCGATCTTCACGCCGCATTCTCTTGCAAAGGGCAAAATCTCGGCATACATCTCCGCGTTTTCCTCGGGAGATTTATAGTTGTCGGGGTGAATGATACAGATCTTTCCCCCTGCCTCGGCGGTGCATTCGATGGCGCGCTTAAAATACCCGCGGATCTCTTTGCAGTAAGCGGGGAATGGTGCGTGGGACTGGTTGCACACAATGCCGTTGTCCAATCCGATCTGCTTCAACTTCCGCGCAAAGGCAAGATAGTCGTTCCCTGCCAAGGGATGGCTGTTTTCTTTCAGACATTTGTTTGCCCAATCGTATCTGCACATGGCAAACATAGAGAAATCCCAGGCGTCAAATCCCGCCTTGGCGTAAAGCTCAATGGCCTTCGCTTCGCCAACGATGGCGGCGGCAGAGCCGATCTCGGTAGAAATTTTCATGGGTGGTGCCTCCTATGGCTTGTCTTGTAGAGTCAGTATAGCACAAAAAGCGGGAAAATGCAAGATTTGACGCGGAAAAACAGTTCTTTCGGAGGGGGGAAGGTTCCTGCTTGGCATATAAGGATGGTTCTTTTGTTGAACAAGTTTTTCTTCGCAAAAAAAGAACCGCCGGAAAGGCGGTTCTCTTGGAAACATTTTTTACCAGATCACGATACGATCTGCGGGGGCGATGTACATCTTGTCGGTTTCCTTCACGTCGAAAGCGGTGTACCACTCGGTAAAGTTTCTGGGGGTAATGTTAGCACGGAGAATAGCGGGACCGTGAACGTCCACAGCCAAAAGCATCTTGGCATACTCGGGTCTTGCCTTCACGCACCATACCTTTGCCCAGTTGCGGAAGTATTCCTCGTAGGAAGCGCCCTCCGTCTTGGACATGATGTCCAGAGTAACGGACATACCGCCGTTGTCGGCCATGTTCTCGCTGACGATGAACGCGCCGTTGACGGTACCCCAGGGAAGCTCAATGCCGTCGAACTGCTTGATCATCTGGTTGACCTTCTCGTCAAATCTCTTAAAGTCGTCCTCGGTCCACCAGTCGTTGATGTTACCGTTCTCGTCGCACTTCGCGCCGTTGCTGTCGAAGGCGTGGGAGATCTCGTGGCCGATGACTGCGCCGATACCGCCCAAATTCTCGCTTCTGGTCTGCTTCAAGGAATAGAAGGGAGCCTGCAGGATGGCGGCGGGGAAGGTGATGTCGTTGACAAAGGGATCGTAGCAAGCGTTGACCAGGTGGCCGGGCATTGCCCAATTCTCAGGCTCGGTGGGAGCATCCAGCTTGGAGAGCATATCCAGCTCCTTGATAGCCTTCAAGGAGGAGACAATGTCAAAGAGAGACTCCTCTTCGTTGAAGATCAGCTTCTCGTAGATGGCTCTTGCCTTGTCGGGGTAGCCCATCTTCACGCCCATGGTGGAGAGCTTGAGGATGGCCTTCTCTCTGGTTGCCTCGCCCAGGATCTCGTTGGTCTTGATCCGTTCTCTGTAAGTGTCGATGATCTGATAAACGATCTCGGTGATATCCTTCTTGGCCTCTTCACCGAAGTACTTCTCGCCGTAGTAGATGCCTGCGGGCTCGGAGTACATGCCGGAAGCAAGGTTGTAGGCAAACTTCTCGATGGACTGCATTTTTGCAATACCGGTGACGGCACGCATATACATACCGCCCATGTCGCGCAGCTCCTCGGAGAGGTAAGCGCAGAACTTCAACAGTCCCGTTACGTATGCCCAATGCTTGTAGAGGGTGAGGGTATTGCTGTTTAAGATCTTAGCGAAGTCGCCGAAGTAGCGAGGCTCGGTGACTACCACGGTTTCGGGAACTTTTCCGAACAGATCGGCCAGCACTGCGGAGAAATCCATCTCGCCCAGCATTGCTCCGACCTCTGCGGTAGCCATGGGGTTGTACATCTCCACGTACTTAGACCATTCCTCGTTGGTCTTGGCAAGGCCTGCAACAATCTCGTCAAAGGCCAGGGTGTCGGCAACGTACTGCTCCTGCGCCTCGGGGGTCAGATCGGTTTTGCCCATGACCAGCTTTGCCACGTTAGCCCAAATGGCGATGAGCTGTTCCTTCTGCTGTGCGTTCTCGGGCTTGTAGTAGGAGGCGTCGGGGAGGATGACCCCTGCGCCCTGGATGTATACCAAGCGGCGCTTGGTGTTCTTCATGTCGGTTTCCGCGCCGATATTGATGGGGGTGGGAATGCCGCCCAGCACCAGACTCTTATACAGACGGCTAAAGTCAGCCACGGTGTTGATCTCGTCCAAAACGGACAAGGCCTTCAGCGCGGGGGCAATGCCGTGCTTTTCTTTTCTCTCTGCATCCTTGGCGATGGCGTAAAGACGGCAGGCTCTCTTCAGATAATCGTTGGGATACTCGCCGCTTGCGGCCATGGACTCAAACTCGTCCATCATGATTTTTTCCACGCCCTCAGCCAGCTTTGCAAAGCCGCCTGCGGTGGGCTTGTCGTCGGGGATGACCAGGCTGTCCAAGGTTTCCTGGTTGACGTGCATATAAAGATCGTCTTGAATTCTGATGTTTTCCATAAACTCTCTCCTTTTTTCGTTGGGATTCCTTTGGGGGTATTATATCACAGAAAATACAAGAATGCAACACAATAACCCCGCAGATAAAAAAATAACTTTTGGGATAAAAGAATTTCCTTTACAACCGAGGTGGAATGTGGTATCATCAAATAAAGAAAAATGGGGGATATGTGATATGAAGAAAGTGAGTATCCTTTTGCTTGTGGGAATATTGACCTTTGCCTGCGCGGGGGTGCTTGCCTCGGCGGAGATCGTTTGTGAGGAGTATTGGCAGGATTCCTTGGTGTACGCCGCCAACGGAGAGTACCGCTGTGACGTTCCTTACGGGTTTCTCTGGGAGGTAGAGGACATCGACGGCGTGATCACCGGGGAGGATGCAACCATCTGCACCACCACGG
>JAFYNA010000008.1 GCA_017549925.1 Clostridia bacterium
CCGCGCGCCGAGGGGAGCCTGTCGAAATCAAAGATTTTGGCAGGCGGCGATAAGCGCGCGTACCCCGCCGCGCGGATATCGATTGAAAAGCGTTGCTTTTCAATCGCTTTAAGGAGCGTTTATGGACATCTTAGAACAATTTAAAAAGAAATTTGCCCGTGCGCTCCTGACCAAGGACGACGAGGACGTTGTCCGCCGCATGACGGAGTTTTCCGTAAAGGTGGACAAGGAAAATAAAAAGGTGGAGATCCACGCCTCCTTCCGGAAGGTGGAACAGCCCAGATTGCTGTTTGCCTTGGAGGATCTGCTCCGTACAAGCTACGGGCTGAACGAGGTGCGTATCTTCCCCAAATACCCCGCAGAGACCTTTACGCCGGACTGCGTGAAGGGGTTGATCGCGCTGTTGAAGCGTGTCACCGGCTCCGGAGTGAGCTACGGCTTTTTTGAGGACTGCGTGCTCCATTACCAGCCCGAAAGAGGGGTTTTGGAGATCAGCCTCCGCCGCCAGGTCTCTCCCGCCTTCGTGACCCATAGCGGCGCGGCGGTATTTCTGACGGAGTGCATCCGCCACCAGTTTGGGCTGGATATCGGGGTGTTCATCACCGGCGACGAGGTCAATCCCGCCACCTACGAAGCCCCCGGTGTGGCGGCTATGCGGAAGGCGGCACGGGAGGAAGCCAAGGAGGAAGTGCTGAGCGTTCGCGGCAGTATCCTCCAGGAATCCAAGAGCATGGCTCTGGAGTTCTTCGGCCCGGATGCGGCTATTCCGGAGCAGACCGAGGACGGCAAGGTGATCTTAAAGGTGGGCAACATGACCTTCGACATCACCGAGCCCAAGCCCGTCTACGGCACTATGAAGAACCGTTCGCCCCTGGTGCCTATTAAAATGCTGCGTAAGGATACCTTCGTTTCCTTTGTGGGAAAGCTGTTTTCCTGGGAAGAGAAGGAAAATTACGATAAACCCAAGAACTCCTTTAAGATGTTCGTCACCGACGGAGAGGCCTCCGTCATGCTTCGCTTCCAGGCGGAGAAGGGCACCTCCTTCCCCAAAGCCCCCGCCTACGTGCTGGTGGAGGGTAAGGCGCAGTTCTCCGATTTTGACGGGGAGCTGGTGATCCGCGTTTCTGCCATGGCAACGGTGAAGGCGTTGTTCCGCAAGGAGACCAACCCCACCCCCCGCGTGGAGCTGCATTGCCATACCAATATGTCCGCCATGGACGCCATGACCGATCCCGGTGCCATGATGAAGCGTGCCCAGGATTGGGGCTGTCCCGCCCTTGCCATCACCGATCACGGCAACCTGCAGGCTTTCCCCGAAATTATGAAGGCCACCAAAAAGTGCCCCGACGTGAAGCCCATCTACGGCATGGAGGGCTATTTGGTGGACGATACCGCCCGTGCGGTGTTCTTCTACTCCGACGAGAAGGACAATAAGAATTTTGAAAAAGACGAGTTTGTCGTCTTCGATATCGAGACCACGGGTCTTTCCGTGCAAAGCTGTGGCATCACCCAGATCGCCGCTGTGCTGTACCGCGGCGGGGAGATCGGGGAGAGCTTCGAGACCTTTGTCAACCCGGGAATGCCCATCCCCGAGAACATTACCCAGCTTACGGGCATTACCGACGACATGGTGAAGGACGCACCCTCCGTGGAGGAAGCGGTGAAGGCCTTCCTGACCTTTGCAGGCGGCAGAATGCTGGTGGCGCACAACGCCTCCTTCGACGCCTCCTTTATCCGTAAGGCCTGCGCCGACTACGGGATGGAGTTTGGCTGTCCCTGCCTGGACACCGTGGCGCTTTCCCGCTTTATCAACAGCGATCTCAACCGCCATACCCTGGATTCTCTTGCCAAATACTTCAAGCTGGGAGATTTCGACCACCACCGTGCCAACGAGGATACGGAAATGCTGGCGAAGATCTTTGGCTGTCTCATCGGCAAGCTGGCCGCCAACGGTATCTTCACCACCGGGGAAATGGTCACCGCCATGGCGGAAAATTCCGACCCCAAAAAGCTGAAGAATACCTACCACATCGTCCTGCTGGCCAAGAACGAAACAGGACTGAAAAATCTGTACAAGCTGGTTTCTTATTCCTACCTTCAATACTTCAACCGCCATCCCCGTATCCCCAAAACGGTGCTGAAGGAGCATCGCGAGGGTCTGATCATCGGCTCTGCCTGCATCGCGGGTGAGTTTTATCAAGCCGTGGTGGAGGGCAAGCCCTTCGGCGAGCTTTGTAAGATCGCGGAGATGTACGATTATCTTGAGATCCAGCCCTGGACAAACAACTGGTTCATGTACGAGGACGGTAAGCTGGACAGCAACCCCAACAAGGCGTTGGAGCAGCTCCACGAATACGACCGTACCGTGATCCGGGTGGCGGATAAGCTGAAGAAGCCGGTCTGCGCCACGGGTGACGTGCATTTCTTAGAGCCGGAGGACGAGCTGTTCCGCAAGATCTTGCAGATGGGGCAGGGCTTCTCCGACGGCGGCAGAGACACCAAGCTGTATTTCAAGACCACCGACGAAATGCTGGAGGCATTCTCCTTCTTAGGGGAAGCCAAGGCAAGGGAAGTGGTCATCGATAACCCACGTATGATCGCCGACAGTGTGGAATTCTTAAAGCCCATTCCCGACGGTCAGTACACCCCCGAGATCCCCGGCGCAGACGAGGACTTGATCCGTACCTGCGAGGAGACTGCCAAGAAGCTTTACGGCGATCCCATTCCCGAGATCGTCAAGGCGAGAATGGATAGGGAATTGAACTCCATCATCAAGAACGGCTTTGCCGTCTTGTACATCATCGCCCGTAACTTGGTGCGTAACTCCGAGGAGAACGGCTATTACGTAGGCTCCCGAGGCTCCGTGGGCTCCTCCTTCGTGGCCTCCCTGGCCCATATTTCCGAGGTAAATCCCTTGCCTCCCCATTGGCGGTGCCCAAGCTGTAAGCACAGCGAGTTCATCACCGACGGCTCTTATGGCTCGGGCTTCGATATGCCCGACAAGAATTGCCCCCACTGCGGCACCAAGATGACGGTGGACGGACACGACATCCCCTTCGAGACCTTCCTGGGCTTCCACGGAGAAAAGGCACCGGATATCGACTTAAACTTCTCCGGCGACGTGCAGTCCGCCGCCCATAAATACACCGAGGTACTGTTCGGCAAGGAGAACATCTTCCGTGCGGGAACGGTTTCCGCTTTGCAGTCCAAGACCTGCTTCGGCTTCGTCAAGCATTACGTGGAGGATCTGGGAAAAGACCTCACCCGTGCGGAGATCGAGCGACTCATCGACGGCTGTATCGGTGTTAAGCGTACCACGGGTCAGCATCCCGGCGGCATCGTGGTTATTCCCAAGCAGTACCAGATCTACGATTTCACCCCGGTGCAGTACCCTGCGGAGAAGGAATCCTCCGGGGTCATCACCACCCACTTCGCATTTGAATACCTCCATGATACCCTGCTGAAGCTGGATATTCTGGGGCACGATGTGCCGACTTTTTACCGTATTCTGGAGGAATATACCGGGCGTTCCGTTATGGCGCTGCCCATGAACGACGCCAACGTATACGAGCTGTTCAAATCCACCAAGCCTTTGGGCATCACCCCCAAGGACATCGATTGCAACCTTGGCACCTTCGGTCTGCCGGAGTTCGGCACCAAGTACGCTATTCAGATGATCGAGGATGCCAAGCCTCAGAACTTCTCGGATCTTTTGCAGATCTCGGGACTTTCCCACGGTACGGGCATCTGGCTTGGCAACGGTAAGGACTTGATCGCCAACGGCACCTGCTCCATTCACGAGATCATCGGTACCCGCGACAGTATTATGATCTACCTGATGCAAAAAGGGCTGGATTCCTCTGTGGCGTTCACCGCCATGGAGCGTACCCGTAAGGGTAAGGGTCTTACCGAGGATCTGATCGTGGAGATGAAAAAATGCGACGTTCCCGATTGGTATATCGAATCCTGTCAGAAGATCAAGTATATGTTCCCCAAGGCTCACGCGGCGGCGTATACCATCGCGGCATTGCGCTTGGGCTGGTTTAAGGTCTATGAGCCCGTGGCGTTCTACGCCGCATACTTCACCATCAAGGCGGATACCTTTGACGGCGGCTTGGTCATGCAGGGACTTCGTGCCATCAAGGCAAAGATGCGAGAGCTGCAAAACGCCCAGAACCTCACCGCCAAGGACGAGGATATGCTGGTCATTTTGAACCTTGTGGCGGAAATGTACGCCCGCGGAGTAGAGTTCCTGCCGGTGAACATCTTTAAATCCCACGCCTTTAAGTTCTTGCCGGAGGACGGCAAGGTAAGATTGCCCTTCACCTCCCTTTCCGGGTTGGGGCAGGGCGCGGCAGAACGCATTCAAGACGCGGTTGCCACCGGCAGAGTCACCACCGTGGAGGAGCTTTCCATGGAGCCCGGCGTGGGCAAGAGCGTGGTGGAAATGCTTCGTAACCACGGTTGCCTGGATGATCTGCCCGAATCCAATCAGTTTACGCTGTTTTGATTTCGTCGGAACATCCCTTCGGGATATTCCTCCGGTTTTCCGCGCCCCTTCCGCGGGACGCGGGCCCCTCACGGGGTTCCAAGTGGCGCCAAGGCCATAGGATCTCCTATGCAGTTTTGGATGCGCCACGTCAAAAATCCCTTCGAAAAAGCCCTGCAAGGCAGTTCATTTTCGAGAGGAATTTTTACGGCCTTAGGTTCATTGTACCTCAGTGGCAAAGTGTCTTTTTGCCCGAAATGAATTCGGGCAAGCGACGCAATTTTAATGTATCCCCTGCGGGGGAAAACCGTTGTTTATTTACTGCTTATGAAATTGTTTGATTATCACATCCACAACGAAATATCCTTTGATTCCGAGGCTAAGCTCACCGAGCATTGCGAAAGTGCCTGCCAAAAGGGTCTTTCCGAGATCGCCCTCACCAACCACTACGAGCTGGACATGGTGCTGTTGGGCACGGCGGAAGCCCCCGATCTGGCAAGAGAGGAGGCCTTGCTTGCGGAAGCGAAGGAGCAATACCAAGGAAAGCTTACCCTGCTCCGGGGCATCGAGGTGGGGCAGCCCACCTACGATCAGGAGGCATTCCGCAAGCTGATCGCACAGCGCGACTATGACGTGGTGCTGGGCTCTCAGCATAACGGCAAGGGAAATATCGATTTCTACTTTATGGATTGCAACTCCTTCAGCGACGGGTATTTAAAGGAGCTGTGGGATGCGTATCTGGAGGATCTCCTTTCCATTGCGGAAACTGCCGAGGTGGACGTGCTGACTCATATTCTCTATCCCGTGCGGTACGTGGAGAAATCCCGCCAGCATTGCTTCCCCGTGACGAGAGAGGCCTTTGAGCCTATCTTCCGTGCTTTGATCCGCCGCGGCATCGCCTTGGAGATCAACACCGCCGCCGTGCGGAAGGGCGTGCTTGCCACCCCCGACCCTTGTTTGGATCTGCTCACCTTCTACCGAGAGCTGGGAGGCGAGTATCTTACCCTGGGCAGTGATGCCCATTTCTCTCCCGACGTGGGTGCCCACGTCAAGGAAGCCGCCGCCCTTGCGGAACAGGCGGGGTTCCGATATCTTACCCGATTCCGCCAAAGAAACAAAATTATGGAGGCCATTTGATGAACATCAGAAACACCATCCTCTCCTACATGGAGAAGGATTCCCACTTGGATGCCAAGACCCTTGCCGTGATGCTGAACCTGCCCGAGGAGGAGATCGCAAAAGAGATCGCCGCCATGGAAGCAGACGGCACCATCCTTTCCTATAAGACCGTGGTGAACTGGGAGAAGACCGATCGCCGTATGGTGCGTGCTCTTATCGAGCTGAAGACCATCCCTCAGAGAGATAAGGGCTTCGATACCGTTGCGGAGCGGATCTCCACCTATCCTCAGGTAAAGAGCGTCTTCCTGATGTCCGGCGGCTTCGATCTGGCTTTGTTTGTGGAAGGGGAGACTATGCGTGATGTAGCACTCTTTGTGGCAGAAAAGCTTGCCACCATGGAGGGCGTCACCGCCACCGCCACCCATTTCGTTTTGCAGACCTACAAGGACAACGACGTGGTCTACGAGCAGGATACCACCGATAAGAGAGGCAATAGCTGGTAATGTTTGATCCTACAACACGTTTGAACCATACCATCACGGAGATCAAGCCCTCGGGGATCCGCAAGTTCTTTGACCTGCTGGACGAAATGAAGGACGTAGTGGCCTTGACCGTAGGTCAGCCCGACTTCGTCACCCCCTGGCATATCCGCGATGCGGGGATCCGCTCCCTGGAGGAGGGACGGACCTATTATACCTCCAACAACGGACTTTTGGAGTTCCGTAAAGAGATCGCCAACTACCAGTCCCGCCGTTTTGGGCTGGCATACGATCCTACCAAAGAAATCATCGTCACCGTGGGCGGCAGTGAGGCCATCGACCTGGCTCTCCGCGCCACCGTGAACCCCGGGGACGAGGTCATCGTGCCCGAGCCCTGCTTTGGGTGCTATTCCCCCTTGGTTTCCATGGCGGGCGGTACCCCTGTGCCCTTGCCCTTGAAGTGGGAGAACAATTTCAAGTTGACTCCCGAGGAATTGCGCTCCGTGCTGACGGAAAAGACCAAGGCCATCATCCTTGCCTTCCCC
>JAFYNA010000091.1 GCA_017549925.1 Clostridia bacterium
CGCTGCCGCTTTCGCGAAAGCTATCAAGGATGAAATCGACGGTAAGTCTGCACAGTATGCTCCCAACGAAGACCTTGGTGCTATTTATAATAACAATACCAACCTCGATCTTGCATGGGCTTGGGCATTTGAGACCGGTGCTGATGACGCAGCTAAAGCTGAGAACAACAAGAAAGACACCAAGCTTGGTAATCTAGCCGTTGCCGAAGATCTGACCATCTTCATCGGCGTTTCCATCACCGTTACCCAGATCGACTAATTTTTAACCTTTTATCTTCCCCGACCCAACGTGGCAGGGTCGGGGGAGATTCCCTTTATCGTTCTCTTTTCTTTGCAAGCTCCCGTTCCTTATCACAACGGAAGTCTACAAAGGGAATAGAGCCCCAATGTAAAAAGAAGGAGGAAGCGTAGCTGTGAACGAATACAAAAGCTTGACAAAAACCAAAAACAGCATTTTCAGTGTTCTCATCGCTCTTTTGCTCCTTTTTGAGGCTTGTGCCCTGGTGATGCTGGGAAGCCGTCTGACCTTCTTTACCGAGAAGCCCGCTTCCAACATTTTTTCTTTGATACAATCCGATGCCCGCACCACCGTGCGCAAGGGGTATATCGATACCGACGGAAACATGATTTTCCCCGAGGCTACCGTGGCACTTCCCAAGGTTCCCGGTGCTTTGGCCGCCTTCCTCCCCTTGGATGAATCCGTGGAGGGAGAGGTTCCGGATTTTGAGGTTTCCGACGGTAACACCGTATGGCAGGGCGTTACCGACGTAGAGATCTTCAAGATCTCCTACGAAAACGGGGAAGAGAAGATCACCGTTGACGGCGGCACCGATAAGGTGATCGCTCCCGGTACCGCAAACCAGTATTCCTTTACTTTAGATAATTCCGGCACCTTTGCCTTGGATTATACCCTGACCATGAAGGCCTTCTTCGGCAACGAGGAATACGCCATTCCCGTCACCGCCCGCCTCCGTACCGCGGAGGGAAGCTACGCCGTAGGCTCCGAGGAATCCTTTGAGGATGTTTTGGAGCTGAACCGTGTTAATTGCGAAGCCACCCTCGGTGCAGGCAGACAAGCCACCTACGTGCTGGATTGGAAGTGGGATTTTGAGGGCGACGACGAGTACGACACCCTCTTGGGCAACCTTGCCGCTGACGGCGAGGAGCTTTCCCTCACCATCGTTATTGAGACCGTGGCCACCCAATGCTCCGACCCCGATAACAGCAGTGGCGACCTGCCTCCCACCGGCGACGACAACTCCACCTTCGTGTGGTTGATGGCCGCTATCCTTGCATTTGCAGGTATCTATCTCGTCCTTATGGCGAAAAAACGCCGTCCCATTGATGACCAATTATGAAGAATAAAAAACGTCTGATCCTGCGCATTGTCGTCATCGTCCTGGCAGGTGCCTTCCTTGGAATTCAGCTGTATTCCTGGAACGCCCGCAGCCTCGGCGGCGATAAGATGCCCATGCCCTTGGGCTTCGCCACCTCGGTGGTGCTTTCCGGCAGTATGGAGCCCGAGCTTTCCGTAAACGACATGATCATCGTCACCGCCCGTGATGTTTACGAGGTAGGGGACGTGGTGGTGTTCCAGAGCTATGGCTCTTTGGTCGTCCACCGTATCATATCCATCGACGGGGAATCCGTCATCACCCAAGGGGATGCCAACGACACCCCCGATCCTGCTATCAAGCTTTCCGACATCAAAGGGGAAGTGGTCACCGCCATTCCCTACGTAGGGCTGATCCTCAGCTTTATCCGCTCTCCCTTGGGCATTATCCTGATCCTGGGAACTGCTTTCTTCCTCATGGAGCGTTCCTTCCGCAAGGAAAAGGAAGAATCCCTGGATGAGTTGGAGCAGATCAAAGAAGAGATCCGCCGCCTGCAAGCTCAGCAGGAAGCCCAAGACCAACCCAAAGACTAACCAAGCAAGAAAAGGAGGGAGCACAATGCACGGCAAAAAGAAAACGACCACCGGGCCTCTGTTGCTCCGTGTCGCCTTGATCCTCCTTTGTATGACTTTGTTTTCCACCTCCATGCTGTCCGGTCTGTACGCGAAGTATACTGCCAAAAATAACGGCGACGACTTCGCCCGTGTGTCAAAGTTTGACGTGGAAGCCGCAGGCCTTTCCGGCGACGTCACCGTGGATGCTTCCGCAGGGCAAACCAACGGCGAATACCAATTCACCGTCACAAACAAATCCGAGGTGGCCGTTTCCTACGACCTTGTGATCACTTTCACGGAGGACGTTCCCTTTTGTAACGTAGCCTTGGCTAACCCCGCAGGGACGGATGTTCTCGGCATTAAAGATGGCAACACCATCACCTTTTCGAAGATAGGCTCCTTGGCCCCCGGCGCTAAGGGTGACCCCTATACCGTAATATTTATTCTGGATCTGAACGCCTTTACCCAAGGCGCATCCGGCGAGTCCGTTTCCAAAACCATGAGCTTCGCCGCCACCATTCGCTGTACCCAAATCGACTAATTCACAAAAAAGCACGCAAAGGAGGAACTGCATATGAACAAAAACCGTCGGATCGCCCTCCTTCTCGCAGTGCTTTTCTGTTTGTCCGCCGTGACCTTCGTGGCTGTGGCGAAGTATATCAAGGATATCCCCTTCATCGGGAACGTTACCTTCAAAGCCGACCTTGTGGAGAACTTCACCCTCACGGAATCCGAGGCAAAACGCAATACCGACGGCACCTATTCTTTGGATACCACTACCTCCACGGATAAAAACTCCTACACCCTCATGCCCGGCGTGGACGTTCCCAAGGACCCCAAGATC
>JAFYNA010000092.1 GCA_017549925.1 Clostridia bacterium
AAATGAGCGAGGCCAATTCCGAGGCTATGATCTTCCAAGAAGAGTCTTTTCAGAACATCCAACTGATCAAATCCTTCGGCATCGGCGAAATGTATCAAGAAAAGCTGTCTCGCGTGCAGGAAAAACGCAAAGAGATTCGCTTGGCATATCATCATTTCACCATTCTTTCCGGAGCCTTTGTATCCCTCATCGGGATGCTGGTCACCGGTGCTTGCTTCGGCTGGGGCATTTATCGCCTCTGGACGGGGCATATTACCTTTGGTACCATGACGCTGTTCTTGCAGCTTGCAGGAATGCTCCGGGGTTCTTTCAGCTCCTTGGTCTATATGGTTCCCAAAGCTATTTCCGCGGCAACTGCCGCAGGCAGGCTGATGGCATTGACCGAGCTGGAGAAGGAGACTTCTCTTTGCGAGGAAGAGGCGTCAAAGCTGGTACGGAAAAACAACGGCGTGACCCTCCGCGCGGAAAACGTCTCCTTTCGGTACAGAAACGGCAAGGAGGTTCTCGTTCACGCGGATTTTGTTGCTGCCCCCGGCGAGATCATTGCCGTGGTAGGCCCTTCGGGAGAAGGAAAGACTACCCTGTTCCGTATTTTGCTGGGCATGGTCTCGGTGCATGAGGGCCATGCAGAAATTGAGGATCAAGATAGCGGTCTGCGTATTCCCGTCAGTGCCGCCACCAGAGGACTGTTCGCCTACGTGCCCCAGAACAATTTTATGTTCTTTGACACCGTTGCGGAAAATATGCGGATCACCAATATGGATGCAACCGACGAAGAGATCGCGGATGCATTGAAGCAAGCCTGCGCTTATGATTTTGTACAGTCCCTGCCCCAAGGGATCCACAGCAGGATCGGAGAAAAGGGAAGCGGATTTTCCGAAGGGCAGATCCAGCGTCTTGCCATTGCAAGAGCGTTGCTTTCAAAAGCACCGATCATTCTGCTGGACGAAGCTACCAGTGCGTTAGATGAAGCCACCGAGGGTAAGATCCTGCGTAACGTGATAGAAAAGAACACTCATCGCACCTTGATCTTCGTCACCCACAGATCGGGGATCCTTCCCCTGTGCAACAAGGTTTACAAGATAGCGCAGAAAACATTGAAGACGGTCTCCCTCGAAGAACTGTCTCAGCTCCCTACGGATGATGCTTATGCAAGTGAACGTTGATACAATAGAGTACGTCTCCAACCTCAGGGAAATGATCCGTGACAGCCACCAGGTGGTTATCACCGTGGCGGGTTGGAGCATGGAGCCGTTTTTGCGTAACCAACGGGATCGGGTATTGTTGCAGAAGCCCTCTCGCCCGCCCAAGGTGGGGGATATTGTATTTTATCAAAGAAAAACAGGGCAATACGTACTTCACCGTATCTATAAAAGCAAACCCGAGGGATATTATATGCGGGGCGATCATCTGACGGATGAAGAAGGTCCGATAGAGGCTGAGGCAATTTTTGCCATGGTCACCGAGGTGGAGCGGAACGGGCGTTGGTTCTCTGTCGATGCCTTGGGGTGGCGGTTTACCTCATCGCTGTGGCGGCTTCTCTCCCCTGCTCGAAAGCTTTATTCTTTGGCAAGGAAGGCTATGCGTCCATGATTGATATTCATACACATATTTTGCCGATGGTGGACGACGGGGCAAGCAGCTTTGATGAAGCTCTTGATATGGCCGTTATGGCCGCGGAATGCGGCGTGCAGGCTCTCGTTGCCACCCCCCACAGCAACCACGACGTGGGCTTTGTAAATTTTGAGTCCGAGCATTTGAGAGCGCGATTTGAGAAGCTTTGCGCGTTGGTACAGGAGCAGAAGATCCCGCTTCAGTTATTTCGTGGTATGGAGCTTTGGGCTTCCACGGATATTACGGAAAAGCTCGCCTACGGGAAGCTTTTGACACTGAACAACACAAAATACACTTTGGTGGAGTTCCCCTTTGACGAAGAGCCTTGGTGGATCGAAGCCATCCTGAAAGAAATGCTTTGCGGAGGGTATCTTCCCATTATTGCCCACCCGGAACGCTATCACTGCGTGCAGGAGGAACCCAATTATCTCTATGAATGGAGAAAGCTGGGCGCTTTTGCTCAGATGAATAAAGAAAGCATCCTGGGCAGGACGGGCGGACGCATCGCCGAAACAGCTGACCTGCTGGTAAAGCATAATTTGATCAACTGTATCGCAAGCGACGCCCATCACGCCTATGCCAGAACCACAGATATGACTGCGCTGAATCGCTATATGGAACGAAATTTTTCGGCAGGGTATCGGGATTTGCTGTTGATGGGCAATCCCTTGGCGATTCTTCAAGGGAAGCCTTTGAAGATGGCGGGGAAATTCCGTCGCATCGGTTAGTGCGCGGAGCATGAGAACAGACGGAAAGGATCGGACGAAACAATGTATATTTTAGCACTTGATGATGAACAGTACGCTTTGGATTCCCTCTCGGAGGAATTGAAGCTTGTGTTCCCGGATGCTTTTCTGCAAGAGGAAACCAAAGCATCCTCTGCTCTCGCCTGGGCGGAGACTTTGGCTTTGCGGGGCCAAGAGCTTTCCTATGCGTTCCTGGATATACAGCTTCGGGGGATGAACGGCATTGAGGTTGCCACCAAATTAAAGGCACTCCATCCTAAGGTAGTGTTGTTCTTCTGCACGGCTTACAGCGAATACGCCTTCGATGCCTTTGGTCTGTGCGCAAAGGGCTATTTGCTCAAGCCCATCCTGGCCAAGGATATTGAGCGGGTTCTGGACGAAATGGTGGACGATTGGCGTGCTTCCCAAAACCGTCTTTCCAAGGATATTCGGGTTCAAACCTTTGGGAATTTCGGCGTATTTGTGGACGGTGCCTTGCTGAGTTTTGAGCGAGAAAAGGCCAAGGAGCTGTTGGCCTATTTGGTTGACAGACACGGCGCACCCGTCACCACGGCTCAGATCGCCACGGTGCTTTGGGAAGATGCCTACGACCGTAAGCTGAAGAATAAAACCACCGCCATTATTTCCTCCTTGCGCAGTACGTTGCGTTCTGCGGGGATAGAATCCATTCTCATCAAATCCTGGAACAATCTGGCCTTGGATATCAGCCAAATCAAGTGTGACGCCTATGATTTTGAGAAGGGCGATCTGCTTGCCATCAATTCCTTCCACGGCGAGTATATGGTGAATTATTCCTGGGCTGAGTTTACCACCGGGCATTACGTAACGCTGAACGAGCGAATGAGCAAAT
>JAFYNA010000093.1 GCA_017549925.1 Clostridia bacterium
CCCTTTTCCGCCACCTCTGCGAAGTGTGCGGGAGCTCCCGCTCTTGCGGCAAGCAACAGCGCGGCGTGATACCATGCGTTGTAATGGGCGCAGGGAATGCCCGTTTTGCCTACCTTCAGTGCCTTCAGGCTTTCCTCGGTAAGCTGGGGGCAATCGGTTCTTGCGGCACGCAGACCGTCCTCTCCCGTGGTCTCCACCAGATAGGTCAAGGCCTCCACTGCGTTACCAAAGTATTCACTGCCTTCCCCAAAGTTCTCCCACAAAAGGGCGGGGAGGATGGCACGGGCAACGTCGTCCTGGTAGCAGACCAGCCAAGCGATCTCCGTCCAGCGGAGCATTCCCTTGTGGAGGCCTTGCTTGATCTGCATTTTGTCAAAGCAGAAGGAGAGGGTGTTGCGGAAGGTCTCCAAGCTGGCGGTGTTTCCGGTGGATAAATAGTCCAGCAAAAACGCGCCGCCGATCTCGCCGGTGCAGTCGGCACGCACCGCTTCTGCCACAAGCTGTTCGCCGTCCTTGGCCATGATCTGATGGGAAAAGCCCTCCAGCACGCCGTTTTTGCCGTTTGCAAGCAGGATGTTGGCGTTGCGGATCCATTCCAAACCGCGGCGCGCCATGTCCGTGACGTCAGCAGCGGTTTTGATCTCCTTGCCGCAGTTGTGGCGGCAGACAGCCTCCGGGAAGACGGGGGTCACGGGGCATCCCGCCAGGAAGGACAGAAGGTATGTGAGGATCTTCTCCCAGTTGTCTCTGGGGGCAAGGCGGGCAAGGTTAAAGTTGCACAGACGGATGGAGGAGATCAGGGTGTTGCCATCCAGCTTCCAAAGGGCAAGCTTGCCGCTGCGGAAGGTGGCGTCCTCCATGTCCAGCCGATCGTGGGCGCAGATATAATCGTGATAGGTCAAAATGGGCAGAATGGTGTCGGGAACGAAATAATAGGGGATGATCTCGTTTCCGTGACCGTCCAGCACGTCCCCCTTCACCATGCCCTCCACCTGCACGTATGCATCGGAATAGATCATACGGTGATGGGTAGTGCCGGTGGGCGCGGCGGAATACACGGGGCCGATGGAATTGATAAATTCGCAGAACACGGGCTTGCCCGCCTCCCGCATTTCCTCCATGGCGGTGCGCAAGGGCGCGGGGAGGGTGTAGGGTCTGTCTAAGTCTCCCGCCAGCACGCAAAGCGCATCGTACTGCGCCACCTCGGTGCTTTCGATCTCTTGGGGCTTGCTCCAACGGGCATCCTTGCAGGTGCTTAAAATGGTGGTGACCAAATCGTTCTCGGTGTGGGATAGGATAAGGATTCTGTTCATAACCGTACTCCTTTTTGGGGAAGGGATGCTTCAGTATAGCACACGAGGGAGAAAATTGTCAAGGGAAAAGGGGATACTGTTCCAAATTAGGTTAAAGCCGCAGGAAAACACACGCTATCCGCGTGATGAGATATGAACTACACTTCGCGCGGCGATAATATGCCAAGCCTTCGGCTTGGATAAAAACAAAAAACGACTCTTTCGAGTCGTTTTTGTTTTTGGTGGGAGAAGGTGGATTCGAACCACCGAAGGCGATGCCAGCAGATTTACAGTCTGTCCCCTTTGGCCACTCGGGAATTCTCCCATATTCTGGAGCTGGTGAAGGGAGTCGAACCCCCAACCTGCTGATTACAAATCAGCTGCTCTGCCATTGAGCCACACCAGCAAGTTTCGCTTCATCAGCGGCAAGAGCAAGTATAGCATAAAAGAATGCACTTGTCAAGTCTTTTTTTGATTTTTTTGAAGAATTTTTCTGCCGTCTTGCAAAATAGAAAAAAGTGTGGTATTCTAAGAAAAAGAAAAGGAAAACAAGGAGTTTTTGCCATGAAAAAGGTATTTTCCCTGCTTTTGGCGGTGGTCATGCTGTCCCTCTGCGCCCTTTCCGTGTCTGCGAAGGTGGACGTATACAAAACCGAAAAGCGTGTTTTTGAAAACGGCAACACCGTTTTGCCCTACCGTTTGGTATTGCCCGAGAATTACGACGATGCCAAGTCCTACCCCATGCTGGTGTTCCTGCACGGCGCGGGGGAGCGTGGCAACGATAACGAGCTGCAGCTGTTCCATTGCGTGCAGTATTTAGCGGATACTCTGCCGGAGTGTATCATCGTGGCCCCCCAGTGCCCTGCAAACAATCAGTGGGTAGACACCCCTTGGGCAAAAGGCGCGTATTCCATCGACAAGGTTCCCGAATCCAACGAGCTGAAGGCCGTGGTGGAGCTTCTTGACACCCTGCAGGAGGAGTTCAACGTGGATGCCGACCGTATCTACGCCTCCGGCCTCTCCATGGGCGGCTTTGGTGCATGGGATCTGATGATGCGCCACAACGATTATTTTGCCGCAGGCGTGCTGGTTTGCGGCGGCGGTGACCTTTCTCAGGCGGAGGCCTTGAAGGATACCCCCCTCTTCGTGTTCCACGGAGATGCGGACCCCACCGTTCCCGTTTCCGGCTCTCGTGACGTGGTGCAGGCCATTCGGGATGCAGGCGGCGAGCTGGTGCAGTACGTTGAGTACGCAGGCCAGGGGCACGGCATCTGGAACACCGCTTTTGCCCATCCCGGTATGCTGCAGGAGCTGGTGACCTACAAGCTTTCCACCCGTTACCCTCCCGAGGTATCCGAGGAGGAGTCTGTGGAGGAGTCCGTGGAGGAAGAAGCATCTGTTTCCCGGCCTGCCGCTTCCGAGGCGCCCGCAGAACAGCCCGAAACCTCTCCCTTGGGCTGGATCATTGCCCTCTCTGTGCTGGGCGTGATCGTTCTCGCCACCGTGATCCTTTTGGTGCTGAAAAAGAAAAAAGGATAAAGACCGTATAAAGAAGGCGCGTCCCAATGCGGGGCGCGCCGTTTTTTATGCTTTGGGGCTGATGATGAATGCCAACGTCATGGGTTCTTTTGCGGGGATGCAGAACTGGGGGTGAACAGGTGCGCCCCAAGTATCGTCGCCGCCGACGCCCATTTGCTTGGCCGCCACGCGTACCCAAGTATAGCGGGGCGCGGGCAGGTCGTACAAATGCCGCGCCTGCTCCAGCTCGTAGGCGCTGTAAGGCAAAACGGAGATCTCCAAGGGAGCATCCGCCTTCTCAAAGCGGAGCTTTTCTCCTACCTCCAGCCATCTTACGTCGGTGCGGTTGCCGCATTCCTGGGGGTTAAGATATCCGGAGAGGTTTTTTGCCGCGGTGGAGGAGAAGACGCCCAGTCTTGCGCCCTGCTTGCGGTCGGAATAGTTTTCCTCCGGCCCTCTGCCGTAGTAGGTGAAGGCATCCATGCCCTCCTTCAAGCAGAAATCCATGGCGAAAACGGGGATGTTGGGCAGGCCTTCCGCGCCGGGATAGCTTGCCGTCACGCCCACCTTGCCGTCGAAATACACGGCGTATTCCACGGTGTAATCAAACTTCTCCGTGGAGTAGGCAAAGGTGAAGGTAAACCGATCCTCCAGCTCTGTCAGGGCAAACCCTGCGGGATTTAAGCGGGGGTAACGGCTTGCCATGCTCCAAAGTGCGCAGTTTATGGGAGTGGCCGCGCCGTTGTCGTTGTCGGTGGGTGCCCGCCAGAAGCTGATGCGGGGTGCGCGGGTGATGTATTCCTTGCCGCCATACACCAAGGAGGAGATACCGCCCTCCCGTCTGTCAAACTGAACGGAGAAGCTCTCGCCCCTCACGCCACAGATCATGTTTCCGCGGATCAAGGTCGGGCGGGGGAGTACAGGCTCTTCCTTTTCGCCCTCTACGGTGAAGACCTCCTGACAGAAGGAGATCTCGTGCCCTGCTTCTGCCCAAGGGGTGCTTTCCTTCAAAAGTGCGCTTGCGGTGAGGAGGTATTCTCCCCCCTCTGCGGGCAGGAAAAGGGTGGTGCGGAGCGTGCCGTCTTCCCCGGGGAGAACGGTAAGGGAGTGGGTCTCGGTGTCCAAAACCCTGCCCTCCTTCTCCAAAGAGACGGCAAAGGTGAGGTAAGAGGTGTCGGTGAACAGATTGCGGTTTTGCACCGTGAGGACACCCTTCTCCAAGGAAAGCTTCACGTTGGCGTACAGTGCCTTGGCCTCCTGCGCCTTGGGGGAGGGGGTACGGTCGGCGTAGACGATGCCGTCGGTGCAGAAGCCGTAGTCACAGCCGCGGTCGTCAAAATCGCCGCCGTAGCAAAGCTGTCCTTTTTCGTTATACAGGGCTTGGTCGATGTAATCCCAGATAAAACCGCCCTGATAGGCAGGGAATTCCTCTTCCATGTCGGTATACAGCTGCATTCCGCCTAAGGAATTGCCCATGGCGTGCATATATTCACAGCTGATATAGGGCTTGCCGGTGTTCTGCTCCAAATACGCCCGTACCTCGTGGGGCTTGGCGTACATACGGCTCTCCATATCGGTGATGTAATCGTAAGCGCGGCTGACGAACACGCCCTCGTAATGCACCAATCGGGTGGGATCCACCTTGTGGAAGAACTCCGCCATGGCGGCAATGTTGTCTCCGCAATGGGATTCGTTGCCGCAGGACCAGATCAGCACAGAGGGATGGTTCTTATCCCGCTGATACATGGAGTTGGCTCTGTCCAGCACCGCATTTCTCCAATAGGGGTAGGAATCGGGCGCGATATGGTCTCTGCCCAGGTTGCCCCACGTGCCGTGGGTCTCCAAATTGGTCTCGTCGATGACGTAAAGACCGTATTCGTTGCACAGCTCGTACCAGCGGTTTTGGTTGGGATAATGGCTGGTACGCACGGCGTTGATGTTGTGGCGCTTCATAAACAAAACGTCCCACAGCATCTCTTCTTCGGAAAGGCAACGTCCGCTTTCTGCGCAGAATTCGTGGCGGTTTACACCCTTGAACACAATGCGCTTGCCGTTGAGGCACATCAGTCCGTTCTGCAATTCAAAACGGCGGAAGCCCACCTGCACAGAGCAGGTCTCCTCCTTGGTCTTCACCGTCAAGGTGTAAAGGGTGGGGGATTCCGCGCTCCAAGGGAGAATATTTGCAAATTCCACTCCCGCGGGGGCGGTTTCGCTTTGATAGAGTACCGTTCCCGCCTTGTCGGTGAGGGTATAGGTAGCGGAAGCGGGTGTACCGCTCCAATTCGGCAATACGGTGAGGATGCCTATTTTGTTTTCATAGTCGTAATCTGCAGTAACCTTGACGTCCCGCAAATGGGCCTTCGGGAGGGCGGTCAGCTCCACACTGCGGAAGATGCCGGAAAATCTCCAGAAATCCTGATCCTCCAGCCAGCTTGCGGTGGAATAGCGGTACACCTCCACGGCCACAAGGTTCTTGCCCGCCTGCAAATAGGGGGACACATCAAAGGAGGAGGGGGTAAAGCTGTCCTCGGCGTAGCCCACAAACACCCCGTTGACCCAAAGATAGAACGCCGTCTCCACACCGTGGAAGGTGAGGCGAAGCTCCTTGCCCATAAATCCCTCGGGCAGGTCGAACCATCTGCGGTAACTGCCTACGGGGTTGTACTCGGAGGGAATTTCCGGGGGCAGAAGCTGCTCCACGCCCTCCCAAGGATAGGCCACGTTGATGTATTGGGGCTTGCCGTAGCCCTGCAGCTGGATATGACCGGGCACGTTGATCTCTGACCAGCCTTCATCGGCATACTCCTTGCGATAAAAATCCACGGGACGGGCAGAGGGATGCTCTGCGTAAGAAAACTTCCAAGCACCGTCCAAGGAAAGAACGGGAGCGTCAGTCTTATGGGAAGAAAAAGGGGAAAGCCTGCCTACCTCCACCACCGTGGGGTCGGAAAGCCATTGCAGATCGGGTGTCATAAGGGTTCCTCCGTAGAAAATTAAAGATGCAGGGTGTTTCCTGTGTTCAGCCCCGTGAGTTTTTCCACCGTCTCCACGTAGTAGGACGGGAAGTAGATGCCGTAATCCTGCCCTTGGTGGCGAATCTCCAAAACGTAATGACGGTGCAAGGGGATGCGGTTGATGTAGATGGTCTTTTCCACCCCGGTAAGTCTGCGCAGGGAAGCCAAGGGAAAGGCGTAGACCTGCTCAAGGTCGGCGGCGTAAAGATTTTGCCCGTCCCGCCAAAGGCGGAGCTCGACGAGAGAGAAAACCGCCCCGCCGTAGTATACGGGGGCAACCCGTCCCTTTTTGATCTTGTAAAAGAAGGTCAGAACCTCTGCCGTTTCGGCGGTTGAGGGAACGCCCAGCTCCGCCAATGCGTTGCTTCGTGCTTTTTCGGCGGCGACGGCCAGGGTTTCCCGCTCTCGGCTGTTCAGCATTTTACGCTTTCGCAAGAGCCCCCAAAAAGCGATGGCTCCTGCCGCGGCGAGGAAGGCGACCCCCGCTGTCAGGAAGACCCAAAGATCTTCTCTTGCGTGCTTGACGCTCAAAAGTGCTGCGTACACCATGGGGATTCCCATGCCGAGGAAAAACAAGGCGATCAAACGCAGTCCTGTGGGCAGGGTGAGCTTTTTCGCCGCCTTTGCGATCCGTTCGTCGCAGTCGCGGAGATCCTTCCGCAGAGGGGGAGAGACGGTTTTTGCAAGAAACTCTCTTCCTCCCATGGCGTCGCTTTCATCTATGCGGTTTTTGTTGGTGCAGAAAATGGGGATCATACAATCCTCCCGATGAAATTCAAACGGTTTCGGAAAGTCCGGTGAGCTTTTTGATAGCCTCCAGCTCGTAGCAGGGAAAGTAAATGCCGTAGTCTTCCCCTTGGTGGGTAAATTTCAGAATGTGGTAGAGATGGATCACAGCGCCGCCCCGCTTTTTTGCCAAGCCGTAGTCTGCGGGAGGGTTCTTTTTGTTCCAGCGGGCAAGCTGAATGGGCTCCATAATATCCTCAATGGTGTGCATTCCCGCCAAAGGGAAGGAGTAGACTCGCTCCATGTCGGCAAAGCAAAGGTTTTCGCCGTCGATATAGGCAAAGATGTCCACATTGACGTAGGCGGGGGCGCCCATGGCGGCTTGGACGATGAGAGCTCCCTCTTCCTCCTTGTAGCGGAAGCAAAGCAGATCCATGGAAATCGCATCCGCGGGGACGTTCAACGCTTCTTTCACCTTAAGGGTGGCTTCCTCCAAGGCCTTGCTCATGGGGTCGCCCCCCTCTTTGGCGATGAGGGCGGTTTTGCGTTTGCTTTCGTAAAAGCCGAGGCCGATGTAAGCGGCAAATCCCGCCAAGCCGATCAGCAGAGATTTGGCGTCTGCGTTCCCCAAGATCAGTGCCCATGCCGCAACAAACAAGGCGGCGGTGCGGATGATCTTCCATACCGTGGGCAGTTGTGTCCCGGCGAGACGCTCCTTTGCCTTCTGAAAAGAGAGGGCGATCTCTTCGCGGAGTCGGTCGGAGACGGTGGCGGAGATGAATTCGTCTCCGTTGACGGCATCGCTGTGCTTATCGTTGGTAACGTCGGTACAAAAAATAGGCTTCATGGGAACCTCCGGGGGAATGTCTTTTCGCCTTATTGTAGCACATCCTGCGGGAAATTTCAATATGCTTGATGAAAAAGGGCGGGAGCGCGGTTGGCAGGATGTAATGTTGCCTGTGAATGAACCTTTCCCCGACGGGAGGGGGTGAAAAAACCGAGCATAAGCCCGGTCTTTTCAAACGTATTGTAATCAATCCTCTTTGGTTTGGCTGCCGCGGTTTTTCCTACGGGAAGAAATACGCACGCAGATTCCTGCGATCATCTGCAAGACCATGATTCCCAAGGGGACAAAAATGGGGATCCAAAAATCCTTCAAGGGAACATCGGCGACCGCCACCACAAAAACCCCAAACAGGAATACAAAAATCAAGATTGCAGAAAAGATCATCACACCGATTTGCAAAAGAAAGGCGTGGACAGGCTTGAGCCGCTCCTCGGGAACGATCCACCCCATTAAATGCAGCCAGCCTTCCAAAATGGAATCAAACAAGAATTCCAGAAAGAACATAGGTCCTCTCCTTTCTTAGACGTTAAAGTGCTTATTCGTTTACGATACGGTCGGGGAGACTGTTGAAGATCTTCGCGGCTTCGTTCACGTTCTCGATGACCTTGTACATTCCCACAAAGGCGGGGAACACCAGGAAGAGACCGCCAATGAACCAGCCCATAACGGAGGAGGGCTCGTTGGGAATGTGCTGATTTAACTGTCTGCCAAAGCGCTTGGTACGGTCCGCAATGCCCGTCCACCAGAAAATGCCGTAAATACCGCAGGTACAAAGAGAAAGCAGGCAGAAGACCAG
>JAFYNA010000094.1 GCA_017549925.1 Clostridia bacterium
GGTATCCTTAGCGTAAGCAATGGTGTTGGGCTGGGTGAAGGTCTTTTGGTAGCGGATCCCCGCTTCTTCGTAGTATTCGTAGATCTTTTGGAACACGTTATTCCAAAGAGTTGCCGCGGCACCGCCGCCGGTGGTGATGGTTTTGTTATTGTCGTAACCGTACCAGCAAGCGCCCACCAGATCGGGGGTGTAGCCGCAGAAATACAAGTCCTTGTCATCGTTGGTGGTACCGGTCTTGCCCACAACCTCAAGGCCGCCGAAGTTCTTCTGGAAGTTGATATAACGGTACGCAGTACCTGTGGAGCTGGTAACAACGTTCTGCATCAGACGGGTGATCATATACACCGTTTCCTCAGAGTAGATCTTATTCTGGTTATCGGTGTTGTTACTCAACAGCACGTTCCCCATGGAATCTCTTACCACGGAGTAAGTGCGCGCCTTCACGGAATAACCGTCGTTGGCAAGGCAGGCGTAGGCCTGAGTCATTTCTCGCACGGTGACACCGAAGGTGAAGGAGCCCAGGGAAAGGGGAGACAGCGCGGCATCGGAGAAGACTGTGCCGTTGGAGGAGACATGATTTTCCACCAGCGTGGTAAAGCCGTACTTCAGCATATTTTCGTATACGGCGCCTACACCCAGCAGACCGCAGGTATCCGCCGCTACGGTGTTCATAGAACGCTTGATGGCGTAGGTCAGATAGGTGCTGCCGATAAAGGTCTTGTTAAAGTTTTGCGGCCAGTGGGCTTCCGCAGTCTCGTCGTAAAGCACGGGGACGTCGTCGCAGGGGCCTGCGTAGTTGTAAAGCCCGGTTTCCAAAGCCAATGCGTAAACGGAGATGGGCTTGACGGAGGAGCCGCACTGCCTGCGGCTTTGGGTGGCGCGGTTCAAGCCGCGGGCGACCTTCTTTTCGCCTCTGCCGCCCACGATGCCCAGCAGGTCTCCGGTTTCGGGATCCATCACGCACATGGCGGATTGTCCCAGCAAGCCGGTGGTGGTGGGCCAGTAGCTTTCGTCGGTGTAGACCTCTTCCAGAATGCTTTGGATCTTGGGATCCATGCAGGTAACGATCTGCAGACCGCCGGAATACAGCTGGATAGAAGCGGTTCTTTCGTCGTAGCCGTAGGTTGCCATCAGATCGGCAATGACGTCCTCGATAACAGCATCCACGTAATAGGAGTGCACCTTGGTGCCGAGATCCTCATCGTCATCGCTTGCGAACACCAAGGGTGCATCGTAGGCTTCGTCAAACTCTTCTTGCGTAATGAGTCCCTGCGCCAGCATTTCGCGAAGCACCAGATTGCGGCGCTCTAAGTTATCAAGGGGGTTGATGATGGGATCGTATTTGACGGGAGATTTACCGATGGAGGCGATGGCGGCGCATTCGTTCAAGGTCAGCTCGGAAAGCTGCTTGCCGAAATAGGTCTCCGCCGCGGCACGGACGCCGTAGCAGTTTTGAGACAGATAAATGGTGTTGAGGTACATTTCCATGATCTCTGTCTTATCGTACTTCTTCTCCACGTCCAACGCACGGAAGATCTCCTGGATCTTACGCTGGATGGTGGTGTCGTTTTCTCCGGTAACGTTTTTGATCAGCTGCTGGGTCAGCGTAGAGCCGCCGAAGCTTGATCCGGAGGGGACGAAGAAGTTATATACCGCAGAGAGGGTACGCTTGGTATCCACGCCGGTATGCTCCCAGAAACGCTGATCCTCAATGGCAACGTACGCATCGATCAGCACCTTGGGGATCTCGTCGTAGGGCACCCACAGACGGTTCTCGCTGGAGGACAGACGATCCTCTTCCAGCTCGATCTCGTTGCCGTAGGCATCCTCATAATATAGGGAAGTCGTCAGCGAGGAATCGTACTTCAGATTGTCCAAGCCCGTAAAGTCCGCGTTGACGTAGCTGTTCAGATAGATCATAAAGGCCATAACGCATACCGCGCCTACCAAAACGCCCACCATGATACAGGTCAGCACCACGTTCAGCGTATAGGTCAATGCCTTTCGGATCAAAAACAGCACACTTTTGGCGGAGAATTTGCCGGTGTACTTCAGAATGGTCAAAGCGATCTTGGTTTTACGCCAAGGCTTCTTTTCCTTGTTTTCCTTTTCCTTCTTCTTGGACGGTTGAGGGGGTGTGTCGAACAAGCGGGTCTTGTTGTCTTCGTTCCCACGGGTGGGGACACGCTTCTCCGGAGGAGTAATCACCTCCGTGTCGGTGGAAAGCTCCACCTTGCAGGTGGCATCGCAGGGAGGCGTTTCTTCGGGCTTGGAGGCCTTTTCCACCCTGGCGTTTGCTAAAAGCTCTTCTATGGAGAGTTGTTCTTCCTTGTTTGCTTCGGAAGAACCCTCTCTTGGCGTTTTGTTCTCTTCGTTCATCAGATCAAACGCTCCTTTCTCACTTTAATGCGACACAATCGTCGCCCAACAGCTGCTTTAATGAATGGATCAGCCCCTCGTCGGGAGAGCAAGTGGCGTCCTTTACGGCTCTCAGCTTCTTTTCTTCTTCAAAGTAGACTAAGATCCGCGCCTCTCCGGGAATGGCCTTGGAGAGGGTAAGAGCACGGTCCAAATTGCTTCGATTGGTCGCGGTGGCCTTCAAATACAGCGCTGCGTTCTTTTTTACCTCTTGTATGGTAGCAGATTTTTGCGGACGGGTTGTTTCCGGATTGGAAACATTTTTTAAAATCATTTTTAGTTCTGCGGGGGCATCCTCCGTGCGGGAGTCTGCCAGCTCCGCCTCGCCGGAAAACAGCAGAATGGCTCCGGGCTCGATAAGCTTTCCGAATTGCTCGTAGGCCTTGGGGAACAGGATCAGCTCCATTTCTCCGCAGGTGTCTTCAATGGCAACGAAGGCCATGGAATCGTTCTTTTTGGTCAGTCGTACCCGTTTTCCCGTCACCATTCCCAAAACGGTGCATTCCTTTTTGGTATGCGGCGCGCCGTGGGACAAGGCGGTGTACAGCTCGGAAACGGTGGGGAGCCCCATGCTCTTTCGCAGGGGGGCGTATTTATCCAAGGGGTGACCGGAAAGGTAAAGCCCGGTATGCTCCTTTTCGGCGGACAGCCGTTGGGTATCCGTTAAGGTTTCTTCGGCGGACAGGGTGATCTGCAGGATTTCTTCCTTGTGATCCTCGGTGTCGAACATACCGATCTGCCCCTCAGATTGGGTGTTGCGCAGGAGGGAAAGCTGTTCCAAGGCGTGCTCCGACGCCTCCAGCAGACTCCCGCGGGAACCGCCCAGTCCATCCAGCGCTCCTGCGCAGATCAATGCCTCCACCGCCTTGGCGTTGATGCCCGGGGTGGTGCGGGACAGAAAATCCTCAAAAGAGCGGTAGCGCCCCGATTGTCTTGCGTTCACGATGCGCAAGGCTACCAACCCGCCCACGTTTTTGACGCCGGAAAGTCCGTAGCGAATATCGTTCCCTTCCACGGAGAACTCCGCGAGGGAATAATTTACGTGAGGGGGCAGGATGGAAATTCCCAAGGATGCGCAATCCTCGGCATATTCGGGAAGCTTTTCTCGGTTGCCGCCCAATGTGTTCAAAAGCGCGCACATATAGATCTTGGGGTAGTGTGCCTTGAGATAAGCGGTGCGGTAGGCGATCACGGCATACGCCGCGGCGTGACTCTTGTTGAAGGCGTATTTGGCAAACTCCCGCATTTGGTCAAAGATGGCTTCGGCCTTGTCGCGGGGAATGCCGTTTTGTGCGCAGCCTTCGTAGAAGAAGACTGCTTCCTTCTCCATCTCCGCCTGCTTTTTCTTTGCCATGGCACGGCGCACCAGATCTGCGTGTCCGAAGGTAAATCCCGCCAGATTGCGGCAGACCTGCATTACCTGCTCTTGGTAGAGCATACAGCCGTGGGTCTCCTCCAAAATCGGCTTCAATTCCGGGAGGAGGTATTCCGTTTGCTCGGGGTGTCTGCGGTTCTTCAAAAAAGTCTCAATGGACAAGGCAGGCCCCGGTCGGTAAAGGGAGATGACGGAAATGATATCCGCAAGGCTCTTGGGCTGCAATTTCGTCAGCAAGCCCTGCATCCCCTCGCTTTCCAGCTGGAACAGTCCCAGGGAATTGCCGCCGCAAAGGAGCTTAAAGGCCTTCTCGTCGTCCATGGGAATGGAATCCAGTCGGAAGTCGGGATACTCCTTCTGCACCTTTCCCTCCGCATCACGCAGGATGGAAAGGTATCGGAGCCCGAGGAAATCGATCTTCAGAAGCCCCAGATCTGCCACCACGTTCATGGTGTACTGGGTTACGGGGACGGCATCGTTAAGCGCCAGAGGAATGTAATCCGTCAGGGGCTTATCGGTGATCACCACGCCCGTTGCATGGGTGGAGGTATTGCGGGGGCGCCCCTCCAGCTGCATGGCGTATTGTACCAAACGGTCCGCCTCGGGATCCTCTTCGCAACGCTTTCGCAGATCCTCGCTTTCCTGCAAGGCGCTTTCCACGGTGACGTTGGCATAACGGGGGATCAGACGGACGATCTCGTCTGTTTGGGCGTAGGGCATTCCCATGGCGCGCCCTGCATCCCGCAAGGCCTGCTTGCAGGCCATGGTGCCGAAGGTGATGATCTGCGCCACGTGGTCTCTTCCGTATTTTTCGGTAACGTAGTCAATGACCTCGCCCCGTCGTTCATCGCTGAAATCAATGTCAAAGTCCGGCATGCTGATACGTTCGGGGTTCAAAAACCGCTCAAACAGCAGGCCGAAGGGGAGGGGATCCACGTCGGTGATCCCCATGCAATATGCCACAAGGCTTCCCACACCGCTGCCTCTTCCGGGGCCCACGGGGATCTCCTTGCTTTTTGCATACCGTACAAAATCGTGGACGATGAGGTAGTAATCCGCAAAGCCCATATCGCCGATCACGGAAAGCTCATAGTCCAGCCGTTTCTCGTATTCCTCACCGCCATTGGTGTGCCCCAGCGCAATTCTCTTGCGATATCCGTTTTCCGCCAGACTGCGCAGGCGGGAGACGGCGGTTTCTCCCATGGGGAGAGGGAATACCGGCAGATGATAGGTGGAAAAATCGAAATCGAAGGAGCAAGCCTCCGCGATACGCGCCGTATTTTCCAACGCTTCGGGAACATCGGGGAAGAGGGAACGCATCTCGCTTTCGGTCTTCAGATAGAACTGAGACCCCTCCATACCGCCGCTTTCCTCTAAGGTGGAGCCGTTTTTAATGGCAGAGAGAAGCTTTTGGATCTGGTGATCTCCCTGCTTCAGATAATGGACGTCGTTGGTAGCCACCAGGGGAACCTGCAGCTCCTTGGAGAAACGGATCAGTTCGTCGCCTACCTGCCGCTCTCCTTGAAGTCCGTGTCTGCCGATCTCCAAATAGAAATTCTCGCCGAAGGTCTTTTTGTACCAGAGGATCTGTTCTCTTGCTCCGGAGCGGTCGCCCAGCAGGATACTTTGGGCAATGCCGCCACGCAGACAGCCGCTGAGGGCGATCAGCCCTGCGGAATGCTTGGCCAGGGTGGCCTTGTCCGTGCGGGGAACTTCAAAGAAGCCCTTGGTGAAGGAGCGGGAAACAATGGCCATCAAATTGCGATAGCCCACCTCGTTTTTCACCAGCAGAACCAAATGACTGCTGTTCCCATCCGCCATGCGATCCTTGTCCTCCATACTGCGGGGGGCAACGTAGACCTCACAGCCGATGATGGGCTTGACGCCTTCCTTTTTGCAGGCCTTGTAAAAGGGAACTGCGCCGTACATCACGCCGTGGTCGGTGATGGCGACGGCGGTCTGCCCCGCAAGCTTTACCGCCTCGGGGATCTTTTCAATGCGGCATTCGCCGTCAAGCAGGGAATATTCTGTATGAAGATGAAGATGCACAAATGCCATAGAACACTCCCACGGGGTGGATGCCCCGTTATTCACACTCCTCGGCCAGCTCGATCAGCTTGCGCAAGCGATGGTTTAGCCCGCTTTTGCTGATAGGCGGCTCGAAGAAGAAACGCAATTCTTCCAGGTTGGATTCGGGATGGGCCTCCCGCATTTCCGCCGCGACCTTCAGCTCCTCCGAAAGAGCGGCGAACTTCTTGGCTTCTCTCAGCTTGGCGATGGCGGCAAGCTGTTTTGCGGAAGCACCTGCGGTGCGGTTCAGGTTTGCCGTCTCGGCGTTGACCTTGCGGTTCAGCTCTCCGCGGAACTGCTTGTCCACCTGCACCTCCATGATCTTTAAGGAGTACTTGGTGGCGCCCATCAAGGAGACGATATCCGAGACGGATTCGCTCTTTTTGAGATAGATCAGCTTTTTGCCGCGGCGAGAGGTTACCTTGGCGTCAAATCCCGCCGTCTGCAAAACCTCTTGTACGTGATATGCGTAGTCGTCGTAAAAATCAAAGGTCAACAGCGCATCCTTTTCCGGCGGGGTAAGATACCCGTAGCGGAAGAACACGCCGCGGAGGAAGCACCCCAAACAGCGTTCGCACTGTCCGTCAAAGGGCTCTCCGTCGTACCCTGCGGAGCAGGCCAGCATACAGCATTCTTTTTTGAAGCCCAGGGTCTGCAAATGCTGTTTTAACTCGGATGAGTAAGACATATTCCTGCTCCTTTCTAAATAATGGAATAAAACTCAAAGAATTTGGATCTCGGGCTCCAACAGAACACCGCTGTTTTCGTAAACGATCTTTTGCACGTGGGCAAGCAATGCCTTTACGTCCTCGGCGGTGGCACCGCCCTTGTTGATCACAAAGCCCGCGTGCTTCTCGGAAACCTGGGCGCCGCCGATGGAAAAGCCCTTCAACCCCGCCTCCTGGATCAATGCGCCCGCAAAATGTCCTACGGGACGCTTGAAGGCACTGCCGCAGGAAGGATATTCCAGCGGTTGCTTTTCTTTGCGGGAGGCCATGTTGCGATCCATCACGCTTTTGATCTCCGCGGGGATCCCTTCCTCACAGCGGAAGGTGGCGGAAAGCAGGATCAGCTCTTCCTCTTGCAAACGGCTGTGGCGGTAGGACAGGGAAAGCTCCTCTCGGGAGAGGGTGCGGATGGTTCCGTCTTGTGTCAATACGCAAGCGGACTCCAGGCAATCGGAGATCTCTCCGCCGTAAGCCCCTGCGTTCATATAAACGCCGCCGCCCACCGTACCGGGAATGCCGTAGGCAAACGCCAGTCCGTTCATGCCATGCTCCATGGCAAAAACGGAGAGAGCGGAGAGGGAGACGCCGCAGGTGGCGACGATCTTTCCTTCTTGCAGGGTCAATTCCTTGATCCCCACGGTGGTGATCACGGCCCCTTCGTATCCCTTGTCGGGGAACAGCAGGTTGGAGGCGTTTCCGATCACCAAATAGGGCGCACCCTCCTCGCGGCAGGACAGCACCAGATCGGTCAACTGTGCCACCGTCTCGGGGCGGTATAAACGGCGCACCGTTCCGCCTACACGCATGGAGGTGTAGGGAGCGATGCGGATATTTTCTTGAAGGTTGGGGGTGGATTTCAAAAGGGTTCCCTCCTGTCGGAAAAGCATACTATTCCTAATTATAGTATATATCACTCTATTATACTACATATTTTTGTAAATGGCAAGTATTCCCGGGAAGATTTTACAGGAAAAAGAAAGAGCAATGCGTGATGCGTTGCTCTTTGGAAAAGCTTATTTCTTTTTTCTGAGGATCAGCACCGCGATCACCACCACAGCCGCTACGCCCGCCCCCAAAAGCAGGTACAGAAGGAGCCCGCCGGAGGCTTTTGGGGGATTTGCCGTAGAGCTTTCCGCTTCTATAGGCTGTGAAAGGGCGGATTCTTCGGATCCCTCCGTTTCTTCCCCCCGGGGTGCGGGGGTGTAGTCCGGCCAAAGAGGCTGATCGGTGCCTGTGATCACCCGCAATTCCCGATAGGTGGTGGTGAGGTTGGCCGTGCCGCAGGCGTAGATCTGTACGCCCTGCAGAGTCACCGTTCCGTCGGGATTGTAACACCATTCGGGAATGGGCAGAGAAGCGAAGGAGAAGCTTCCCGTCAAGGGATTTCCGTCTCCTTTCACGTCGCCGCTGTTCTGGGAAATGGTAGCCCCTGCGAAATGAGAATTCAGTTTCACGTATTGCCCGCCGATCAACAGCAAAATGCTGGTCTTGCCGCCGTTTTGAACGGTCAGATCGTAACACAGCACCGCCGTGTTGGGATCGAAGCTCATGGGCTCGGGGAGGGTATACGTTCCGTCGGGCCATAAGCCGTTGTTGTTGGAAAGCACCAAGGCACCGTCCCGTTCCTCCACCATCATTACGCTTGCGTCGTACTCCCAGTCTGCGGGATCCAAGGAGAGGATGGAGTCTCCCGCTTGGGTGACCCCTTCTTCGGGAATATACCCGCTCAGCGCCACGGAAGCTCCCTCGAAGAAGATCTCGCCCAGGCTTTGCCGATAGGTCTCGCTTTTGCCCGCCAATCCGATCTTCAAAGCAAAGCCGCCCTCCGGCAAGGTCGCTTTCTTGGTTTCTCCCTGCCGGGTCAGCGCTTGGGTCAGGGTGTAGACCCCTTCCTGCTCCGCCAAGGGCTCAAACACCAGCAGCGCCGCCGTCTGTCCTGCACTTACCGTTTCGTTGTGGGTGCGGTCGTAAATGGCAAAGCGGGAACCGCCCGTGCCCACGGCGTCAATACCGAACACCGCTCCATGGTCGTATACGTACAGTTGGATCGCCGTTTTGGGCAGGGGAGACACCTCCGTGACCTCCCGGGAGAGGGCAACCGTCTGTCCCGCCGCCGGGAAATGATTTTCCATGCCGAAAAAGGCTAGGACGATGGCCTGCTGGGGGATCACTCTGTTTTCGCGGGTGACCTCCGTGACGGTATAGCCTTTCTGTCCGTCGTATTCCGCAATGACGAACAAGACGTCCTCGCGAGAGGAGATATCCTTGGTCTGCAATGCGAAGGTGGCGTCGTACAGCCCTACGCCCATAAAGGCGGGATCCTCCGGGGATGTGTTGCACAGGGCCACGGAATAGACCTCTCGGGTACCGCTTTGGACGTCAAACAATGCCACGCAGGAATCCTCCACCACCTTCCCCGTTCCCGAGGCGGCCTTGGGGGCAGAGAAATCAAAAGGCAGGATGAATTCGTCCCGATACCCGTAGGGATCCATGTCTCCCGTGCTGTTTTCAAAATAATTGAAATCCTCCAAATAGGGGGAGTAGGTGCGGCAGGAGATGGTTCCCGCCTCCACGTCGCACTCCATAAAGCGCATATAACCGTTGCCGCCCTTGGGCGTGTCCTGGTAGTTGCCGATGATCTGATGCACGGTTCTGTCGGAAATACCGTCCCCGTCGTCGTCAATACCGTCTGCCCGCCTTGCGGAATTGTAGTTGTGTCCGCAAAGCACCATACGCACGTTGGGGTTGGGAAGCACCACCTGCTCAAAATACGTGTTTCCCACGGCGGTACGGTTGCCCTCCGCATCCAAAAACTCGTGGAACATCAGGAAGGCGATGCGGTTTTCGTATTGTTGCAAAACGCCGTTCATCCATGCGATATCCGCATCCTTGGGCGTACCGTAGCTCATATACAAAAACAGGAACTCCACGCCGCCCAGAGTCATCAGGTCGTAATGCCCCTTGTTGTCTTGGTAGTCCCCGCCGTACCAAGGGTTTTGATCGTAGCGGGATTTGCCGAAATAGGAGGAATAGGCGGCGTGATCCTCTCCGTCTAAGTCGTGGTTGCCCGCTAAAACACCGTAGGGGATCTTCGCTGCGTCCCACTTGGCGTATTCCTTGGTGGCAACCTCCCATTGGGCTGTTTCGCCGGGCAGATCCACGAAATCTCCGGTGTGGAAGATATATTCGATGCCCAGCCGTTCATAATTCTCCACCACCCAATCGTTTTGATGGGTGAGGATCTCGGGGTAGGCAAAGGAGTACCATTGGGTATCCGTGGTCCACAGCAGGGTGAAGGTATCCTCCTGCTCCTTGCTGATGCCCTCGGCGCAAACGCTCAAAGGAGCCAGGGTAAGCAAAACCGCAAGCAGTATACAAGCTACTCTTTTCATAAGGGAGTCTCCGTATCGGTTTAAGATACCTCATTGTAGCACAAAATCCCCTTTTTTGTCAAGTTCACCATCCGCTTTGATATTCCGCAAGCTCTCTTTGGGTCATGCCCCGGTGGACGGCCAGATTGATGGCGGCGGAGATCAGCCTTGCCGCTCCGGTGGTCAGGGCATCGCTGTCCTTGGGGGTCACGAAAAAATCCTTTCCTGAGCCGCATTGCAGACCTTCTACGATCTTTTCCATGGTGGCGTCATCGGGGGAAAAGCCCTCCCGATCAGCAAGCTCCTCCAAAAGATCAAAAGCCAGAGTCCCCGCATCCACCACGGTGGGGACGCCAACGGAGATCACGGGGACTCCCAGGGTCTCACGGTTGAAGGCGGCTCTGTGATTGGATACCCCGGAGCCCGGTCGGATGCCTGTGTCGGAAAGCTGAACGGTGGAAGCCAGCCGCTCCAGCCTGCGGGAGGCAAGGGCGTCGATGGCGATCACACAGCGGGGCTTGATCTGCTTCACGATCCCCGCCATGATCTCCGCACTTTCCATTCCCGTCTGCCCCAAAACGCCCGACGCCAAAGCCGCCAGCTCCCCAAACCCCGCGGAGGCAAACAGATCCTTTTCTAAAAGCTTGATATGGCGGGTGACCAACAGCCTGTCGGTGACCTTGGGCCCCAGGGAATCCGCCGTGATCTCCCGGTTACCCAGCCCCGCTGCCAGCACGCATCCTTCCCCGGCGGGGAGCATGGCCCGAAGCTCCTTTGCCAATTCGGAAACCGCCGTTTCAAAAGCCTCCGGCTCTGCCCGCCATACCGCTCCCGCTTCCAGGGTGACGTACCGCCCCGCCGCCTTTCCGCAAGAGGCTTCCCCTGCGGGGGAGATCTCCATGGCGGTGATCTTCACCTCTCCTGCCTGCCGCGTGGTGACAACGATCCCGTCCTCTTGTCCCTTTTTGGCGTGTAATTCACGGGTTTCCAAGGCCAGATCCGTGCGTTTTCTGTACATCTTTGCCAACTCACAATCCTTTGTTTTTTTGATATTTTGTGCTGTTTGAAAAAATATATGTTTTTTTGAAAAACCTCTTGCAAAATGGAAAAAAGTGTGTTAATATAAGTAAGTTCCAAAAATATGAAGTAGGAGGTGAGTTGTTTGCCTAATATTAAATCTGCAAAGAAGCGCGTTCTCGTTACCGAAACCAAGACTCTTCAGAACAAGAGCTTCCGTTCCGCAATGAAGACTTCTATCAAGAAGTATCAGGCTGCACTTGCTGAAGGTAACAAGGAGCTTGCTTCCAAGACCTACCTCGACGCAGTCAGCATGATTGACCGTGCTGTCAACAAGGGTATTCTGCACAAGAATAACGCAGCGAGAAAGAAGAGCAAGTTTACCCAGATGCTCAACAACGCTCAGTAACGATGCATTTTTCGGATAGACCGTATACGGTCGTATGCGGTCTGTCCGTGAACATTGTCTGTGCAGTGAAGTACGCCGTGCGGGTGTAGTTCAATGGTAGAATTCCAGCCTTCCAAGCTGGCCGTGCGGGTCCGATTCCCGTCACCCGCTCCAAAAATACGCCATCACATTCCATGCGTCTTTAGCTCAGTTGGATAGAGCAACTGCCTTCTAAGCAGTAGGCCGGAGGTTCGAGTCCCCCAAGACGCGCCAATTTGAGACCGATGGGTGGCGTCATTCTGCTTCGGTCTCTCAATATGGTGGGTGTAGCTCAGTTGGTTAGAGTATCAGATTGTGGCTCTGAGGGTCGCCGGTTCGAATCCGGTCTCCCACCCCATGAAAAAAGCACTTCATAAGAAGTGCTTTTTTCTATCGTATTGTCAGCGAAAAAGTGAAGTAGAGCGCTCCGCCTTTTTTTGTTTACCACAGCCGCAACCAAGTCTGTACGCCGCCTCGGAAAAGGAAATACATAACTCCCAAAAACACGAAGAAGAGCAGCGTCAGAAAATAATAAGCAATCACGAATTCACGCCCTTTCTTTGCTCAGTATAGCATAGGCCGCAAAGGCTGTCAAGGCGGATACCCCCCCGAAAACGGCAGTTTTCGGTATGGAAAGCTTTTTAGGGATTCTTAAGGGGCTTTTTCTCGAAAAAGCCCCTTAAGGCGATAACACAAAAAACACCCTCGGGAACCGCGTTCCCGAGGGTGCAACACATTTTAATTTAATACTGTCTGCCCCAGACCAGCATATGCTTGGCGGGCTTGCCGCAGCAAACGCAGGTGGGCGCAAGGTTCTCTTCGTTAAAGGGGATGCAACGGGACTTCACGCCGCCGGTAAGCTCCTTAACCTTCTCTTCGCACTCCGTCTCGCCACACCACATAGCCTTGATGAAGCCGGGATGGTTCTCTGCATGATCTGCAAACTCTTCCCAGTTGGTAGCGATATGGGTCTTAGCTTCAACGTTCTTCTTAACGCGGTCAACCAGCTCGTTGTGAACGGTGGCAAGCATCTCCTTGACGGTATCCGCCAAGCCATCCAGAGAAACGAAGCTCTTGCTTCTGCTCACGCGGGAAACCAACACGCAGGAGTTGTTCTCGATATCTCTGGGGCCGATCTCCAAGCGAACGGGAACGCCCTTCATCTCGTACTCTGCAAACTTCCAGCCGGGGGAGTTGTCGGAAGCATCCAGCTTCACACGGATGCCTGCGGCGCGCAGGGTGTCGGCAACCTGCTGAGCTTTCTCCAGAACGCCTTCCTTGTGCATCTGCACGGGAACGATCACTACCTGGATGGGAGCTACCTTGGGAGGCAGGATCAAGCCGTTGTTGTCGCCGTGGGTCATGATGATGGCACCGATCATACGGGTGGAAACGCCCCAAGAGGTCTGGTGGGGGAACTTTACGGTGTTGTCCTTATCGGTGAAGGTGATGTCAAAGGCCTTGGCAAAGCCGTCGCCGAAGTAATGGGTGGTACCGCCCTGCAAAGCCACACCGTTGTGCATCATGGGCTCGATGGTGTAGGTCTCCATGGCACCGGCGAACTTCTCCTTCTCGGTCTTTCTGCCGGTAACTGCGGGGATGGCCAGGGTGTCGCGGTAGAAGTCCTCGTAGACCTTCAGCATCTGCAGAGTCTCCTGACGAGCTTCCTCCTCGGTGGCGTGCATGGTGTGACCCTCCTGCCACAGGAACTCGGAGGTGCGCAGGAAGGGACGGGTGGTCTTCTCCCAACGAACCACGTTTACCCACTGATTGTACAGCTTAGGCAGATCGCGGTAGGACTGAATGATGTTTTTGAAATGCTCGCAGAACAAGGTCTCGGAGGTGGGACGTACGCAAAGACGCTCCGCCAGCTTGTTCTCGCCGCCTACGGTGACCCAAGCGCACTCGGGGGCAAAGCCCTCAACGTGATCCTTCTCCTTCTGCAACAGGCTTTCGGGAATGAACATGGGCATATAAACGTTTTCGTGTCCCAATGCCTTAAAGCGCTCGTCCAGATCCTTCTGAATATTCTCCCAAATGGCGTAGCCGTAGGGACGGATGATCATGCATCCCTTGACGCCGGAATAATCCGCCAGTTCCGCCTTGCGAACAACGTCGGTGTACCATTGTGCGAAATCCACATCCATGGAGGTGATGGATTCCACAAGCTTCTTCTCTGCCATAGTGTTTTGCATCCTTTCCGGATATCTTTTTTGAAATTTTCGGCATCAGCTATTGCAAAAACCGAAAAAAGATAGTATAATGTACTTTGAGTTAATTCGTATTATAGCAAATATTTTTTTGCTTGTCAACAGATGGGAAGAAAAAAGGGACGCAAATGCTTGCCCTTTCAAAAAAACATCCCGTCCCCCTCTGTCAAGCCGACTGCGAAAGGAACGTGAATATGGAAGCAAACGCACAGCAGAGCTTTCTCGATCTTGCGGATATTACATACTTAACCCCCGAGAATGCCGTTTTCTCCCGTACAAAGAACGGTTTTCCCGTTATGCGGGCGTTTTTGCCCCCTGTGACGGATGACCTCACGGAGGAGAAGCTGCCCCCTCAGTGGCAGGATTTCGGCAGAGTGCAGTTTCACCGCGCGTTCCCCTTTGATACGCCGGATGAATATATTTCCGTTTTGAACATGGACGGAAAGGAATACGGCATCATCCGCAGTCTCTCCGATTTTGCAGGAGAGGCAGGGGAGTTAATTCAAAAAGAGCTGGCGCGGAAGTACCTTTCCCCCGCCATCACCAAGATCCTTTCCCTCAAGGATAAGCTGGGCTTTTCCTATTGGGAGGTAGAGACGGATCATGGCAAAAAATCCTTCACCATGCAGGATACCTACCGCAATATGTTCAAGAATTCCGAAAACGGCGTGGTGCTGACCGACGTGGACGGAAATCGATACGTGATCAAGGACGTTTTACAGTTAGACGCAAAAAGCTATCGAAAGATTGAGTTGTATTTGTAATTGATGGAACCGAGAAGAATGCCTCCACCTCCAAAAAAGAATAAGAGGCAGGAATCTCCCGAGCTGATCGCCGCGCGGAAGCGGGCGGCGGAGGAGCTGGGTCTGACGTTCCGGGAACCTCCCAAGGGCAAGAAGCCTCCCAAAGGGCATATTGCGCCTCCGGGGGAGGGATTTCCTCCTGCCGAGGGCAAGAACGTTCCCAAAGTAGCCTTCGATTTCAATCTGGATTTCTACGGAAATGCAGTCGACGGTGCCTGCGCCTGTGACGGGAAAGACCTGGTCTTGGTCTGTGGCGAGAGCGTGACCCGCCATGTCCTTGCGGATATGGAGGAGATCAAGCTGAACCGCGGTGTTGGTACCGTGGCCATCGAGGCAAAGACCCATGGGGAAGACCTGGAGCTTTGTCGCGGAGATATGACCCTTTGCACTTCTTTTGAAGGGGCTGTGGGTCAGCTGGAGGCCTGTCGTAAGGGCAAGGAGACCAAGCGTCCCAAGGCTACCAAGTGTGAGAAATGCGGGAAGCCCTTCCAGCGGGGAGCGGAGTCCTGCGTCCACTGTGCAGATAAGAAAAAGCTGGTGGGCAGATTTTTCGTCTATGCCAAGGGCAACGTAGGGTTGCTTTTGCTTGGCGGCTTGTTTCTGCTTTTGACCTCCGGTATCAGCGTGCTTTTGCCGCGGGTACAGGGGTATATGATCGATAACTTCCTGTCTCCCGCACCGGGCGTAGTACCCGGGACGAAAAGCGGGCTGGTGATCGTGGTACTGCTTTTGGCGGCCTGCGGCTTGAGCCTGGCACTTTTCGGGTGCCTGCGTCGTATGCTGGTGGCCAAGGCCTCCGCGCGGATCTTGGTGAAGATCCGTCAGGTGCTTTACGAGAAGATACAATCTCTGTCTCTGGCAGGGCTTTCCAAACGCTCCGCAGGTGAGCTGATCACACGGCTTTCCGGGGATACCGAGCAGTTACAACGCTTTTTGGTAAACTTGGTGCCCAGCTTGTTACAGCAAACGGTTACGCTGGTTGCCGTAGCGGCGATCCTGTTCTCCCGCAACTGGGTGCTGACCTTGGCGGTCATTGCTCCCGCGCCTCTTTTGGTGCTGATGTTCATGGCGGTGAACAAGATCACCCGCAGGGCGTACCATCGCCAATGGCAGTTGTCCAGCGATGCCAACAACCTGCTCCACGATGTGTTCTCCGGTATCCGCGAGGTAAAAGTGTTCGGCACCGAAAACAGAGAGCATGAGCGGTTCTCCAAAATGGCACACCGCTTGGCGGACAATGCCAAGAAAACGGAGCTGACCTGGAACTTGACAGTGCCCTTCTCCGGCTTCCTTTTGGGAATCGGTGAGTTCTTGGTGCTGTTCATGGTGGGCGGCGACGTGGTGGCGGGGAACGCCACCTTGGGTGAGCTGACGGAGTTCTTAGCGTACGTAGCCACCCTTTACGAGCCCATTCGTTGGTTCTCCCGTGTGCCCCGTATGTTCTCCAACACCTTTATTTCCATGACCAAGGTTGCGGAGGTGCTGGACGAGAAGGACGACATGACGGACGGCACGGAGGTCTGCGATCTGAAGGGCGAGGTGGAGTTTAAGGACGCCTCCTTCGGGTACAATCCTCCCGACTATATTCTCAAGCATCTGAATTTGCAGATCAAGCCCGGGGATTTCATCGGGCTGGTGGGTCGAAGCGGCGTGGGCAAAACCACCGCCATCAACCTGATCATGCGAATGTACGATATCAACGAGGGCGAGCTGCTCATCGATGGGAAGGATATCCGTTCCTACGATTCCGCCGCCTTCCGTTCCCAGATCGGTGTGGTGTTGCAGGAGACCTACCTGTTCAACGGTACGGTGTACAGCAACCTTGCTTACGCCAAGCCCGGTGCCACCCGTGACGAGGTGCTTCGCGCCGCAAAGCTTGCGGGGGCTCACACCTTTATCATGAAGCTTCCGGATGGTTACAATACCTACGTGGGAGCGAGAGGCAATACCCTTTCCGGTGGCGAAAAACAGCGTATCGCCATTGCCCGCGCTATTTTGCGAAATCCCAAGCTATTGATTCTGGACGAGGCGACCTCGTCTTTGGATACGGAGACAGAACGACAAATCCAGGACGCTCTGCAAGCCCTTTCCAAGGGGCGTACCACCGTGGCCATCGCTCACAGACTTTCTACCTTGCGAAACGCCACCAAGCTTGCGGTGTTTGAAAAGGGCGAGCTGGAGGAGCTGGGTAC
>JAFYNA010000095.1 GCA_017549925.1 Clostridia bacterium
GCGACAGCTTTTCGGCTCCAAAAAAGGTATCTTCAAGGCAGTTTCCCCCAAATTAATCATCTTCGTTCCTTATTGTATCAAAGCCTGTTCTGTTTGTCAAGACCAAGTCGGCGCAAAGCTTTCATTTATGCACAGCTTTATACCGCCGACATCGAAAACGGCGTTGCCGTTTTCCCGGCATTGGGATCGAGGGGCAGGGGCGCAAAGCTTTAAAATGCACCCAGTTTTGTACCGCCGACATAAAAAACGGCTTTGCCGTTTTTGGAGCCTTGGGAGCAAAGCGTCCTCCCGCTATACGTCCCCGGAAAAGTCTTTTGGGATTGTGTGTGAATTTTCCCCGTTTCGTCTTGACAAGGGGGTAAAAATGGGATAAAATATAACGGTAAGAAACTTTATTGCGAAGACTGCGAGGAAATCGTATGTATCAGAACTATACTGTAAAGAATCTTCCCCGTGTTTTGGAGCGCCGTGACCTTCCCTTTGCAGGGGAGACCGTGGTAGCCATCGGAAACTTTGACGGGATGCATATCGGACATCAGGCACTTTTGGCTCGTCTTGCGGAAGAGGGCAAGGCGAGAAACGCCTCTCCCTTGGTATTTACCTTTACGGAAAACCCCATGGTGCTGTATTTCGGCGCCAAGTATATCTGCGGGGATGCGGACCGTATGGAGGCTCTTGCCGACCTGGGCGTGGAGGCCGTTTACCGCGGGGAATACGCCTATCTGCGGGATTTCACCTGCGAGGAATTCGTGCGGGACTTTTTGATTGCAAAGCTTCATTGCGTTTGCGCCGTGGTGGGCAGTGATTTCCGCTTCGGTAAAGGGCGCATGGGCTCTCCCGACACCATGAAGGAGCTTATGGAGCGCTACGGCGGCAGCTGTGTGATCCTGCCTGCGGTGGAAAGAGAGGGCAAGAAGGTCTCCTCCAACTATATCCGCCGCCTTTTGGGCGAGGGCAAGCTGGAGCGGGTGGAGGAGCTTTTGGGCAGACCCTATTCCGCCATCCTCACCGTCCGCGAGGGACGGAAGCTGGGCAGAACCATCGGATGCCCCACCATCAATCAGCTTCCCGGAGAGGATCGGATGCTTCCCAAATTCGGGGCGTATCTTTCCGTGGCGGAGTTCCTGCAGGACGGAAAGCCGGTGCGGTTCTACGGCTTGACCAACGTGGGGGTAAAGCCCACCGTTTCCTCGGAGTCCAAGCCGGTGTTTGAGACCCATATTCTGGATTTTGACGGAGATCTCTACGGGGTACAGGTGAAGATCACCCTGCTTCGCTTCTTGCGGAAAGAGCGTTGCTTTAACTCCTTGGAGGATTTGAAGGCGCAGATCAACGAGGATATCGCCGAAGTGCGAAAGGAACTTGGAAGATGAGTAAAAAACTGCTTTGCACCCTGCTGGCGTGCCTGCTGCTTCTCCCCGTTTTGCTTTTGAGCGTGGGGGCGGAGCCGGAGACGGTGCCCTTGTTTGCGGCAAATAATTCCGCCGTGGCCTATTGCATCGATACGGAGCAGATCTTATATGAAAACAAAGCGCAGGAGGTACACGCCCCCGGCGTTACCACAAAGCTGATGGCGTTGATGGTGGCTTACGACCTGCTGGAGAATACCGGGCGGAAGCTTTCCGAGAAGATCACCGTCAGCGGCAGCTGGGTGCGGGATACCTATATCCCCGGTGACAGAAGCAGCCCTTATCTGGGGCTGACCCAGGGAGATGAATGCTCCTTGGAGTATCTCTTCGCCTGCTCTTTGGTCTCCAACGCCAACGATGCCTGTGCCGCCTTGGTGGGGTACTGCACGGAGGAGCTGATGATGGCCACCCGTGAGGACTTCCTGGAGCGGATGAACAAGAAGGCGGAGGCGCTGGGCATGGCCGATACGGTGTACGGCGATACCATCGGCTTCGGCGGCGTGGGGCAGACCACCGCGGCAGACGTGGTGAAGCTGGCAAAAGCCTTCTATTTATATGATGAACTGGTGAAGCTTTCCGATCGGGATGTCTACAACAGAAACATCTGGAACAAGAATTATCTGGAATGCGATAAATTCCTGCAGGGCTATCGGATGGATGAGGCAATCGGCCTCATTGCGGGACATTCCACCAATCAGGGCGGGTATCACCTGGTCACCTTTACGGAAAAAGAGGGCATCGCCTATGCCTACGTGGTGATGGGCGGCAGCCGTGAGCGCCAGGAGGAGGATGGCTCCCGCTGGTTTGACGACGGCAACGCCTACGACGATATGCACGGTCTGGTTCCCTACGTGCTGGATTCCTTTGGATACCAGAAGCTTTGCTCCGGCAAGGGGGAGAAGGACGTGACCTTCTTGGCAGACCTTCGCCTGGGGGGCGGCGCGGAGGAGGGGATCCTTCGCCTGGTTCCCGAGAAGACCGTGGAGCTGATGGTGGCCAACCCCAACGGCGCAGAGATCCAAATCGTTCTCAACTACGATGAGAGAGTCTACGAAGCGGAAAAAGCAGGGAAGACCTACAAGACCGTGGATGCTCCCATCAAGCAGGGGGAGGTGCTGGGCACCGCATCCTTCGTGCTGGAGGGCAAGACCCTTGCCACCGTAAATATGCTGGCGGAGAAGTCCGTGGAGGTGAATACCCTCCTTTCCGCCAAGAACTATTTGTTCTCCTTCCTCTTCGAAGGCCCTATGGGAAACATCATCAAATGGGTGCTGATCATCATCATCGCCTGGGTGGCACTCGCCTTGCTGTTCTGGGTGATCCGACAGATCTTCCGCTTGGTGGTTTGGGGCAACGGCAAAAAGGACAAGCCCGAAAAGGAAGACAAAACGGAAAAACCGGAAAATATGAACAAAATGTGAATTTTTCACAAAAATAAAAAACGCTATTGAAAAGCGGGATTTGTTGTGGTAATATATCCCGTAGTCTGCAAATTTCGTAAAATAGAAAGGTATTTGATCGTATGAGCATTTTGCAATATATCATTGGTGGTTTGATTCTGTTGACGGCTGTTGCCCTGATCTTCCTGGTCAGCAAGCAGCAGGGTAAGAGAAAGGGTCTGGAGAACGTTATTTCCGGCCAGTCCTCTTCCAATTCTTATCTGAACCGTACCGAGGCCGCTAAGAAGGGCAAGAAGTTTGAGAGCTGGACCGTTTACTGTGCAGTTCTGTTCGGTGTTCTGGTTATCGCGCTGTACACCGTTACCGCTATCTCCAAGAACGTAAGCAAGAACAACACTTCTTCCACCTCCTCCGCAACCTCCTCTGCAACCTCTTCCACCGTTTCCAACATCTCTGTGGACACTTCCTCCGCTACTTCCGAGGATGTTTCCGTTGAGGAGTCTGCTCAGGAGTCTTCCGAGGCTGCCGAGTAATTTTCCATAAGGCAAAGCAAAAGAGACCGCAAGGTCTCTTTTTTTGTCGCTACGCTCCCGTCGGAATATCCCTGCGGATATTCCTCCGATTTCCGTGTCCCTTCCGCGGGACACGAGCCCCTGACGGGGTTTGCAACACGGTTGCAAATTTTTCTCCTGCGCTAACCGCTTGGAGAAAAACCATAAAAGGTGTCTTTTTGCCCGAAATGAATTCGGGCAAGCGACGCATTCATCGTATCCCCTTGCGGGGGCAGTTTTCCTATCCGCTCTCCAAAAAAAACATTCCCCAAACGGCAGTTTGGGGCAATCAGGTTTCTTTGGGATTTTTAAGGGTGTTTCTTTTTCTAAAGAAACACCCTTAAACCGTTTCTGTTCAATTTTATACCTCCACCGTCTCCGCGGGCTTGGCCACGGCAAGGGAAGCGGCGCCGTCCAAACGGCGGGCGGATTCCTCGTACGCCATTTCGGGGGTGTTGTTCTCCTCGGACAAGTGAGCCAAGACGATGCGCTGTGTGCCGTAGCGCACCAAATGGGGCAGCAGGGCGGCGCAATCGAAGTTGGAA
>JAFYNA010000096.1 GCA_017549925.1 Clostridia bacterium
AAAACAGTGCTTCGTGTACTTTGGAGAGCATTGCATTATGTACGGAGACGAGGAGTGGGCTTACGGCTGGGAGGTGGAGTACCATCGCGACGAGCTGTTGATCCCCAAGGTAGAGCTGCAGTCCATCTTCGACGTATTCTGCCCCGGTGTGGAGATCCGCGTGGAGATCGAAGAAAATACGATTTACGTGGGGACCAAAGATCGCCTGCCCCACGTGTGCGAGCCGGGCAGCGCCTATCTTTACGACAGCAACGAGCATTGGCTTGCTTGCGATTGCGGCGAGGTGCTGAGTTCGGAAAAACACCAATACGGCGATTGGAGTCCGTTGGATGCCGATACCGTGCAACGCATTTGCACCGTTTGCGGCTATACCCAGAAGCGGACACCGAAGCTTTCCTATAAAGTGAACAGCGACGGTAAGACCTGTACGATCACCGGCATCGGTTCCGTTCGGGACAGCCATTTGGTGATCCCCGAAACCATCGATGGCTATACCGTCACCGCTATCAAGGAGCGCGCCTTTGTATCGTATGACGATTTTAACGCCGTGACGCTTCCCAAGACCTTGAAAAGCGTTGGCTCCATGGCCTTCTACTGCAATCGCATAGTGGATAGACTTGATCTTTACATCGAGGATCTTGCCGCTTGGTGTCAGATTGAGTTTGCGGACAGTGCGTCCAACCCAATGGTATATGCCAAGAACGTGTACGTGGAGGGACGACTCACCGACACGCTGGTCATTCCCGAAAGTGTCACCGCCATCGGCAGTTACACCTTCACTTCCGCGAACTTTGAACATATCGTTTTCCACGACGGCATTCGGCGGATCGGAGACGGCGCCTTTGGCAACAATCCGGATCTGAAGGAGATTCGGCTTCCCGCGGGGGTTTCCGTTGGCGAGTATGCGTTTTGGAAGAGCTATGCGGTGGAGGAGCTTGTGTTCCCCGGTGGTGTTACCTTGGGAGAGCACTCCTTTGCGCAGCTTGATGCCTTGAAGCGTGTTGAATTCCTGGATGGGGATACCGTTCTCGAATCCAGTGTTTTTGCCAACTGCGAAGCATTAGAAACGGTCATCCTGCCCAAGGGGCTTAAGGAGTTGAAGTCGTCTACCTTCTGGTACTGCACTTCCTTGAAGAGCCTCAACGTTCCCGAGGGCGTCGAGAGTATCAATTTGTACGCTTTGCATCATTGCGATCAATTGAGGGAGCTTTATCTGCCTTCTACGTTGGTTTCCTTCTCCGGAGAGCTTCAGTATTGCCTGTCTTTGTCACACGTCTACTACAATGGTGATTTTGATATGTGGTGCCAGATCACGCCCCGGGAGAAAAAAGGTACAGATACACAAAGGATCATTTGGCTTCATTTGAACAACAGCGAGGAACCGTCAGACAATGTTTCCTTCGGTTGATCTGCCCCGTTCTTCCTGTGTGTTCCGGGTGGATGTTCTGAGCGAGGCCAAAAAGGACTATTTTTCAAACTTGATTACCTCAGGAAAGGAATGATCGTGAAAATGAAACATTGGAAAAGAATTGGGATGGCATTGCTTCTGTGTCTGCTTTTTGCAGTGCTTGCGGGATGCAATGAAGAGGAAGCTGTGTCCTCCGGAAGCGACCTCTCCGTTCCCGAGGAAAACAGTGCGGCAACCTCCTCACGGGAGCTCTTGCAAGGCACAAGCTCCGGGGAAGAAGCCTCTTTGCCGGAGGAATCCCAGCCGGAGGAATCCCAGCCGGAGGAATCTCAGCCTGAGGAGTCTCAGCCGGATGGCAACGAATCCATCGATGACGCAGAGCTGGAATATCTGTGCGTTTACGGCAGCTTCTTGTCCGGAACGTTGGAAGAGGAAGTAACCGTTCAGTATGCCGAGAAGGATGGGGAATGCATTTTCTCCGTTCCTTCCTGGGAGAAGAAATATTTGCTTCCTTGCCAAACGATTTTATGCGGAGACATTTTGGGAGACAGTGCTTGGGCGATCACTTATGAAGGCGGAGAAAAACTCACTGTGTTTCGCGCGACTCGTGAAAATCAGTCGGTAGAGCAATTTGAGATCTCCGTGGGTGTGTCTTTGAAACAGCCTCACCTGTTGCTTGAGGTGGTGGACGAGAATTACTTATACGTGTTTGTTTCGGATATCGATGAAAATGGTAAACAGCAGACAATGGGAGTGTTCAGATCCATCAACGGAGGCAAGGCTTGGAAGTCGACAGGCATTGAAACGCCTTGTGAGTTTGGCGATGGCAACGGTTTGGCATCGGTGCATTTCTTTGAGGGACGCATCGGAATCCTTTCCTGCTTCGGAGGAGAAACAGGTAACCTGGGCGACCACACGTACCTGACCATGACCAACGGCAAAAAATGGACTTCGCTGGGTGCACTTCCGTACCCTGTGACTTCCGATACGATGCGTTCCGTTTTGAAGGGCGTTTCGTTTGAGGATGGCAAGTATTATCTGGAAGCGGACGTTTGGCTCGCGGAGGACAAAGCGCCCGTGCGTATGCGCTTTGCTTCCATGGACCTTCTGAAATGGTATTGGATCTCCGAAAAGCTGGATGGCGTGGAGATGGAATTCCTGGATTATTCTCAGGAGACCTATTATGCACTGTTCAAAGGGGTGCATTACCAAGATACCACCGAGCTTACGGCACCGTTTGTGGGCGAAGGCGATCCGTTGACCTATATCATCAGAACGCGACGGGAATTGAAAAAATTCTTGAACCGATTCCAAAGCGACATTTTTTCTTACACGCCCGGCTTCATTTCGTTGGCACCCTTGGATCTTTTTGCGGCAACGGAGAATCTGGACAGCGCTTTCTTTGAAAAAAATGCATTGTTGATAACAGTGGTGAACGGTAAGTACAGCCATATGGCGTACGGCGTGGACTATCTGTATAAGCTGGACGGAGAATTGCATCTGGGGTTGGAATACGCCTTTTCCGCCAGTTCCGAAATGGGGACTGCCTACAAGGATCCCTATTACGTTTCCCACGATGCCTGGTGTCTCATCGCCACCGTTTCCCAAGAGAGTGTAGCGTCAGTGGAGTCCTATTCCGTCACCTGTTACGAGAAGCAATATAATGAGGTGGCTTCCATAGGTCCCTTCATCAAAGACCATCAGACGCCGGAGGATATTTCTGCGATTCCTGTAAATAGAAATTTGGAAAGCATGCTGAAGGTAACGGTTTCCGATCTGTCGCTGATTCCCGGCGGCGTTCCCAAAGATGAAATTCAGGTGAAGCAGGCAGGTCTGAAGATTTGGATCGTGGATGTGAATGGCAACCACCTGGACTATATGTATACCAACAGCGAGGGCGTTGCTGTATTCATTATGCCCCGCGGGACCTACGGGTTCTATTTCGAAGGGAACGATACGTATTTGCCCAGGACTTCCGATGCCAAGCTGAAGTGTCCCAGCTCCAGTTACAGCTCTATGTCCGGCAAGTATTCGGTGCATAGCACCACCGTTTCCACTTATCAAAAACAGTATGAGCAACTGAAGATCTACGTCACCGACGTGGATACGGGCGAACCCATCGAGGGCGTGCAGATCTCCTATGGATACATCCCGCTGGTCACCGGAGAAACGGATGCCAACGGCATGTATTGCGGAGAGGGCTTCCTGCGGTATTACGGCCCGTATGCTCAAGGCTCTCAGTATTACAATACCCGGGACATTGAGTTTTACGCGGAAGACTATGAAGTTTATACGTTGGAAAAGGTCAGCGTTTTGGAAACGGAGCTCCACGTCCGGTTGAAGAAGTGTGTATACTATGATTTCACCGTAAGCTTTGTGGACGCAGATACGGGAGAACCGATCAAGGGCGTTAAGTATCACGACTTTGAAGCAAGCTGGTCCCGAAAAAGCAGTGCTTCCGCAAAGGAAAGCGGCGAAGACGGCACAATACGTTTTGTTGTTACCAAACAAGACCTCGAAGCAGATCACAATGTCACCTTTTCCTACCACAAGACGGGATATATACGACAGCCCTGGATTGAAATATACTTCGATCCTGCGGTGAAAGAATACATGATTAAACTCCGCTTCTTGGAGGAGTCCTACGAGATCGTGGAATAGTTTTCTTAAGGGGATTTTTATACAGCAAAAAAGGGAAAAAACAGCGGCACCGTCATGGTGCCGCTGTTTTTGTATTTGCAACTGTAATCTCAAAATGGGAAGGTGTAGGTGCCCAGCACCACGCGCTTGATCTTGACGTAGTCCATGGCGCGGACGGTTACACCGTCGGTAATGGCGGCGGCGCGGATGGTTGCCGCAGAGGCCTCGTAGGTGCCCATCACGATCCGCTTTGCCATGGCGTAATCCAGCACGTTGACCGTGCCGTCACCGTTCAGGTCACCTTTCACCACCGCAAGGCGGGTGTAGATCACCGTCTGCCCAATGTAGAAGCGGATCTCGTCTCCGGTATACAGCAGGTCGTTTGCCCCAAGCTCCGTTCCGTCTGCGCGGAAGATCCGCACGTTATGATCGAAGTCTGCCTGGAAGGCGGAAAGGGTGGTGCCCGCAAGGATCTCCGTGACGTAAAGGTCGTCCACGGGGTAACGGGGCTCTTCCGGTTCTTCGGGGTCATCAGGGATCTCCACGGTGCCTACCAGCAGGATGTACTCCGTGGAAACGTAGCCTTCCATTTCCTCCCCTTGATAGGTGAAGCGGATGTGATACCAATCCTTATACACCGTTTCGGTCTCCACGTGGATGACGTCCTCCAGAATGACCACTTGGGCACCGTTGCCCAACTTGGCGATCTTTTCGCCCTTGGTGCTGGGGGTATCGCGGACGTTGAGAGAGTCCTCTACGTTTACTTCGCCCAAGGGATAGGAGATGACAGTGCCGTCTCCTCCGCTTTCAGAGCCGCCCTCTGAGGGATCCTCTGACGGGGGATCGGGCTCTTCCGTGGTGGTGTCCTCGGAATTATCCGGCGGATCCTCCGTTTGGGGACGATCGTAGTAGCGGGAATAGCTGTACCCTTCTATGGGTACGCCGTTGATCACCGCCAGCACGTGATACCAGCCGTCGCCGGTATCCAAAATCAGCTTGGCTTCCTGCCCTTTTTTGACCAGCCCCAGAATCTCGGAACCGGATTCGGAGGAGGCTCGGATGTAAACGTTTGCGTTCGCCGTGATGGTCTCATAGGCCGCTGTTCCCACATAAACGGTGACGCTCAGCGCGATCTCGCCATCAAAGGCCAGGGAGATCATCGCAAGGCCTTCTCCCGCGGCGGTGACGTTGCCGTTTTCGTCCACCGTAGCCACGGCGGTATTGGAGGTGATCCAGGAGCGTTCTGCGGTCTGTAACTCGGGAGCGTAGACCTCCACGGGGACTTCAAAGGTATCGCCGGGGTTCACCCGGTAGATGGAGGTGGGAGTCCCCACGGGGATGAGATAATCCGGGGTTATGTAGATATTTGCGGCGGAGGCGTATCCGCTGACCAAAGAGTTTTTACTGCCAACGCGGGCGGTTACGGAGTAGTACTTAACGCCATCCTCGTCGGTGTAGACATCCTCGCTGTTGACCTTGATGGGCTGACCTCGCACCATCTTGCCCAAGGAGTTGGAATCCGAGGAAGGCTTGCTGAGAATGGCAAGGCTTTGGTTCATAACGTGGGCGTTGGTATCCACGCAGACCATGGTGCAGGCTTCCTTACCGTTGTAGGTCGCCGTAACCAGGGTAAAGCCGTGCCCTACGGCGGTAATGTTGCCAAACTGATCCACCGTTGCCACGGTGGGGTCGGTGCTCTTCCACACCACGTCAAGGGTCTTGTCCGTGGCGGGGTATGCCGTGGCGGTCAAGGTGTCTGTCTGCCCGATGGCAAGATCCACACAGGCGCGATCCATCACCATACCGAACACGCCGTTCTCGTCCGCCTTCACCAGATCCAGCTGGTCAAACCCATATGAGGTGATGAAGTTGATCAGGTTTTGCGCGTACTTTTCGTCGGAGCAATATCCGGAGGTGACCAATGCATAGGACGCCTCCTCATAATTCTTGGCGTTCAGCACGATGTCGTAACGGTCGTACCTCAAAAGGAGCGCGGAATGGTCTGCAATAGATTCCTCCAAGGAGTCGTAAGCCCGCCACAGGCTGGCTTTTTTTGCGTAGCTTTCGCCCTTGGCGTCTACCAATGCCGCGTAATTGACGTACAGAACGTCATCCTTGTGATCAAAGATCTTGCCGTCCCAGCTGTGCATCTTGATACCGAAATGGTTCTGTGCAATGATGGAGATGGGGTAGCCGGCGCATCCGCCTTCATAGAAGAACTGCCCCGCGGTGATAGAGGGGAGAACCCCCGTGTCGTAGTAGTCCTTCAGGGACAGAGACATGACCGTGCGGCAGAAATATTGTTGCCAGGTGTTCATCTTGCTTTCCAGCAAGGAGAAATCCAAGGCGTGAACCGTCTCCCCCGGGAAGATCACGGGGACGGAAAGTAAAATGCATATAGAAAGAAGTATGGCGGCGAAACGGGTCGCCATTCTTTTTAGGGTCAAGGTGATTCCTCATTTCTGTTTTTACAGCCATATTATACCATAGGGGGTGGAGGTTGTCAATATATGGCGCAAAATATATTTTATTGGCAAAAAATGGGAAAAGTGTGGCTCGCGTGGATTTTTGCGGGATTTTCTTTGGAAAAAAGTGGGATTTTCTTCGGAAAAAATCGAGATGATTTTCTCTGAAAAAGGTGATAAGATGATCCCGTCGAAGGCAAACGGACACAGGAAACCAAGAAAGGAGGATGCCTT
>JAFYNA010000097.1 GCA_017549925.1 Clostridia bacterium
GGTCTTCAGCTTCTCATCCACCAAAAGGGAAGCACGGGAAACGGAATCCTCAAAAGCTCTTCTGTCCAAAGTTACAAAGATCTTGTTCTGAGCGGGAATAGCACGCTTGTAATCCAAAAATTCTCCTTCCAGCAAGCGGGAGAACAGCACGATATCATCCAGCTTGAAGATAACGTACTTGGCGGTAAACTCCACACGGAGCATATCGTCGGTGTCTCTCAGCAGTCTGGAAAGCTCTAAGAGCGATTTTCCGGGTACTACAAAGGAGAAGTCGTTTTCGTTGTCAAAAATGCATTCCTTCTCCTCACGGAGCGCCAGACGATAGTTATCCAAGGCCACCGCGGTGATGGAACGGTTCTCAATGTGGAAGAACTCACCCGTCAGGATCGGTCTGGCATCTACCTGAGAAACCGCAAAGCAGGTGGAGGCGATAATTTCCTTCATCAAGCTCTGGCTGATGCAGAAGGCGTTGTCACCCCCCAGGGAGGGCATATTGGGGAACGCCTCGGCAGTCAAGCCGTGAACGGTAAAGTCACTCATGCCGCCGGTGATCCGCACCATGTTCTTGTCGTCAGCCTCAAAGCTGATGTCACAGTCCGGGAAGTTCTTGATGATCGCGGCAACCTTCTGGGCGTTGATGATCACTGCGCCCTCTTCCTTGGGGATAACCACCCCTCTGGTGCGTACACCCTTCTCCAGATCGTAGCCGCAGACCGTCAGCACGTTCTCTTCCAAACGGAACAGCAATCCCTCCAACGCGGGAAGGGTGCTCTTGGAGGAGGTGGCGGCAAGGGCAGGCTGGATCAAGTTCAACAGCGTTTTTTTGTCGGATAAAAATTTGATTGCCATATGGGTGTCATCCTTTCGGAAACGTATTTTTGAAGCTCTCGTTTCTAAGCTCTTTGCGCGCACGCGCGTACCCTACCCTGTATCCTACCTATAAGGTACATGAATGTAGTAGTAGTAGTAGAGGGAGATGTTTTCGGTGGAAAAGTCCGAAAAAGCGGCGCAGGACTTAGATTTCCACGGTGGATAAGTGTTAAAATCCGGGGTGGACAAGCCTATGGGTTATACACAATCCTCCACAAGTTATCCACATTTTTCGACGGTTTAGAAAGAACGCTTAAGGAACTTTCTTTCGAGAAAGTTCCTTAAGAATCCTCAAAGAACTTTCATGCCAAAAACTGACGTTTTTGGAAAAATAATATTTATCTTCACAATACCGGGTTCTTAGGGAGCGGGCTCCCTAAGCGGGTGTTTAAGAGGGCAGCGCCCTCTTTATGATCATCACCCTTGCAGGATCTCCTCGATGGTATTGGCCATTTCACGGGCGAAGATGGGATCGGAGACCACCTTTTGCTCCATGACGTTGATGGAGTTGATGATGGTGGTGTGATCCTTCCGTTTAAACAGCTCTGCGATCTGTTTTTGGGAATAGTTGGTGGTCTTGCGCACCATATACACGGCGAAGTGTCTTGCCGCGACGATATTGGAGGTACGCTTGTTACCCAGAATATCCTCGGTGGAGACCATATATTTCTTGGAGGCGTATTCCAGAACCTTCTCGAACATGGTGTCCGCGGAGGCCTTGGTCTTCAAGAACTCGCCCAAAACCAGCTCGGCGATCTTCACGGTGCATTTATCACCGGTCAAGAAGCAGTGAGCGCGGAGCTTTTTGATAGCGCCCTCGATCTGACGGATGTTGCGGGTAATGTTCTCTGCCAGGTAGTTCAGTACGGAGAAATCCAGGTCAAATCCGAAATCCAGTGCTTTTCTGCGGAAGATGGCGGTGCGAAGCTCCAGATCCGGGGGCTGAATGTCTGCCACCAAGCCCATGGAGAATCTGCCGCGGAGGCGGTCCTCCAGGTTGTCGATCCGTTCCGGCGCAACGTCGGAGGCGATGATCAACTGCTTGTTCTGACGGAAGAGGGTCTCGAAGGTGTGGAAGAACTCCTCCTGCACACCGATCTTACCGGAGATGAACTGAATATCGTCTACCAACAGCACGTCCACACTGCGGTACTTCTCGCGGAGTGCGGCGGGGTTGTGCTGGGCAAGGGACTCGATCATGTCGATGGTGAATTCTTCACCGGTGACGTAGAGAATGGAGAACTCCGGGTGATCCTCACGGAGCTTGGCCATAATGGCGTAAAGCAAATGGGTTTTCCCCAAGCCGGAGGGTCCGTAGAGGTAGAGGGGGTTGTTCAGATGGAAGGGGTTCTTGGCCACCGCCATGGCGGCGGTATGGGCAAGCTGATTGGATTTGCCCACGATGAAGGTCTCGAAGGTGTAATCCGCATTGAAACGGGTCTGATAAGCGTTCTTCTGCTTCTCGGGCTCCGGCTGGGGGGCTTCCTGCTCCTTGACCTCCTCGGGGGAGATAAATTTTACGTCCACCTTCACGCCCAAAACAGAGGCAAAGGTCTCGGTAAGCACGGCGCTGTAATTGGCCTCCACGAACAGCTTGCGGGATGCGGGGAAGGAAAGGGTAACTTCTGTTCCGGAGATCTCCACGATCTCCATTTTATCAAACCAAAGGGTGATGATGGTGGAGGCATACTGCTTCCGCAACTCCTCCAAAACGATTGTTTTCAGTTCACGAAACTGATCCATAAACACACTCCTTTCCACACCCGAAATTTATATATACTCAGATATAGTATTATATAATATTTTAGTATAAAAATCAAGAGAAACACGTAATTTTTTCCCCCGAAACGAAAGTTTTTTGAATGTGGGCAGGAGGGATATGCTTTGCAGACCTTTGTCCTAAGGTAAC
>JAFYNA010000009.1 GCA_017549925.1 Clostridia bacterium
GCCATGCCCAGCTCGTAAAGGGTGTCGAAATCATAGCCGTCCCTGCGATACGCCGCAAAGTAGGGGAACCACTCCTTGGAGATAAAGCCTGCCTTCTTACCGAAGAACTTGCCGTAAACCACCTTACCTTCGGTGGCCGCAATGCTCCTCCATTCCCAAGGATCCTCAGTCTGCCCGGAAAACCATGCGGTGGAGGCGGTCAATTCTTCCAAAGAGAAGCCCACAACACGGCTGGAGAACAAGGGCAGGAACCCTACCGTCTCTACGTACTCGTAAAGCTCCTCCATGTTTTTGATCCGCTTCGGGTCCCGGGCATCCAAGCCCTCCATGACCCATTCGCCGTCTCGCTCGTACATCAGCGGATCTCCCGAATATCAAAGGGCGTGTTCTGGTACACGGAATAATTCAGCCAGTTGGAATACAACAGATGCGCCGTAGCCCGCCAAGTGTTCATAGGCTCCTTGGTGGGATCATCGTCGGGGAAGTAGTTCTTGGGAACCTTGATATCCAGCCCCTTGGCAACGTCTCTCTGATATTCCTTGCGCAACGTGTCGTTGTCATATTCGGGATGCCCCGTCACGTAGCATTCTCTTCCGTTTTTGGAAGCGATCAAGAACAACCCCGCATCCTCGGAATCCGCCAGAAGGGTAAGCTCCTCGCAAGCGATCACGTCCTCACGCTTTACATAGGAATAACGGGAGTGAGGCGCGTTGAAGTGGGTGTTGAAGCCGCGCACCAAGGGGTTTTCGGGCACCAACGTTCTGTGTCTGAAGATACCGGAAACCTTCTCCTCTAAGGGATACTTCTGGATGCCGTGATTGAAATAAAGTCCCGCGTATGCACCCCAGCAAACGTACAGCGTGGAGTATACGTTGGTCTTCGCCCACTCCATGATCTCGCACAACTCGTCCCAATAGTCCACTTCCTCAAAGGGAAGATACTCCACGGGTGCGCCGGTGATGATCATGCCGTCAAACTTTTCGTTTTTGATGGAGGAGAACTTGGTATAAAAAGAATTCAAATGCTCCTCGGGAGTATTTTTGGAGCAATGGGTCTCGGGGGTCATCAAGCAAACGTCCACCTGCAAGGGGGTGTTGGAAAGCAAGCGAAGCAGTTGCGTTTCCGTCACGATCTTGGTGGGCATCAAATTCAAAATTGCGATCCGCAGAGGGCGGATATCCTGAGTGGAGGCACGGCGTTCGTCCATGACGAAAATATTCTCTTGGGTCAGTGTCTCGGCGGCAGGTAAAGAAATAGGAATACGAATGGGCATAACGTCCCTCCTTGTGTTTTATAATCTTGACCATTATAGCATGAAAATTTTCTGTTTTCAATACTTTTTTTCAAAAGACTATGGAAAAATCCCCCGCGCCGTGGTATAATACTGTAAATGTATGGAAAGGAAGTGATCCAATGTCCGCAAAACTGATCCGTGTCACCGATGAAGCCTCCTTCGCAGAGGCGGTGGAGCTTGCCGCAGCCTATTTGCAAGAGGGGAAGTTGGTGGTTTTTCCCACGGAAACGGTATACGGCATCGGGTGCAACGCCTTGGACGAGATCGCCGTGGAAAAGCTCTACCGCGCCAAGCAGCGCCCTTTGGATAAGCCTTTGCTTCTGCACCTTTATTCCATCGAGCAGGCAAAACAGTATTCACACTTGCAAGGGGATGCCGAATCCCTGCTGAACCGCTTCACCCCGGGCCCCCTTTCCGTGATCGTAAAGAAAAAAACGGAGATTCCCTCCATCGTTACCTCCGGCGGTGACACCGTTGGTCTGCGGTTTCCCGATGAGCCCTTGTTTTTGGCCATCGCCCGTAAGGCAGTGATTCCCATTGCCGCCACCAGTGCCAATCTGTCGGGATTTGTATCCGCCAAGGATGGGGAAGCCGCTACCGGACTTTCCGAGATCGCAGATCTTATTATCGACGGCGGTCCCTGCCGCTTTTCCATCGAGTCCACCATCCTCTCCCTGCTGGGAGAACGCCCCAAAATCCTGCGGGAGGGGGCGATTCGCAGAGAGGAGATCACGGAGGTGATTGGTCCATGCGATTGATCGGCTTGACGGGCAGAAGCGGCTGCGGTAAAACCACCGTGGGAGAGCTGGCAAGAGAGAAGGGCTTTTTGGTTTTGGATTGCGACGCGATCTACAAGGAGATCACCTCCAGCCCCGGCGCTTGCTTGGATGCTATTCGGGATACCTTTGGCGCCGAAACCGTCTGCGATGGCAAGCTTTATCGACCTGCCCTGCGGGAGAAGGTGTTTTCCGATCCTTTGGAGATGGAAAAGCTCAACGCCTTGACCGCCCGGTATATGGGAGAGGAGATCCGTTCCCGCTTGGCCAATGCCACCGAGGCGCAGGTTCTTTTGGATGCACCCACCCTGTTCCAAAGCGGCATGGATAAGAAATGCGACCTCATCATCGGCGTCCTTGCCTCCGATGAGGATTGCATACGCCGTATCACCGCAAGAGACGGTATTTCCGCCGCAGATGCGGCACGGAGATTGGCACAACAGCCCTCCGAGGAGTTTTATAAAAAGAATTGCCACGTCTGCTTGGAGAACCGCACGGATCCCGTAACCTTCCGTCGGCAGGCGGAGCAACTGCTTGCGTCCTTACAAAAAGGGGAGCTTTGATTGCCCAAAAAGAAACGGCGTATTTTGATCCTTACTTTATCCTTGACGGTTCTTTTCGCCTTTTCCCTTCGTCCCATGGCAAACGCAGTGTTTCCATATCGCTTTCAAGATCACGTCAAGGCGTACGCAAGGGAGTTTGATCTTTCCGAATCCTTGGTGAACGCAGTGATCTGGTGTGAGAGTCGCTTCCGCCCCAACGTAGTTTCCTCGGCAGGTGCCTGCGGCTTGATGCAGCTCGCCCCCGCCACCTTTCAAGAGCTGACGGAGGAGCTTGGCTTGCCGCTCCATTGCGATATCTTTTCCCCGGATGCTAACGTCCGTTGCGGAGTGCTCTATCTCAAAAAAGTGCTGACCCTCTTCCCGGAGGAATCCACCGCCTTGGCGGCGTACAACGCAGGCATGGGCAGGGTAGAGGAGTGGCTTGCAGACTCCAGATACAGCCATGATGGAAAGACCCTCCACACCATTCCCTTTCCCGAAACGGCACACTATGTGAAAAAGGTGCTTGCCGTCAAATCCATCTACGAAAAATTATATCCAACAGTAGGAGAAACATAAAAATGGAAAAAGAATTTGCAAAAAATCTTTTGTACAAACCCACCTATGCCCATTTGAACCAGGATCGTCCCACCGTGGATGCCTTCTGTAACGCTTACCGTGCTTACATGGATGCCTCCAAAACCGAAAGAGATGCCGTACGCACCTCCGTGGAAATGGCAGAAAAGGCAGGCTTTACCCCCTACGTACCCGGTCAGCCCTTGGTTCCCGGTCAGCGTATCTACCGTATCAACCGTGAGAAGAGCTTGATGCTGGCTGTTGTCGGCTCCGAGTCCTTGGCTCAGGGCTTCCGCGTCATCGCTTCTCATATCGATTCTCCCCGTCTGGATCTGAAGCCCATGCCTCTCTACGAGTCCTCCGGCATCGGCTACTTCAAGACCCACTACTACGGCGGAATCAAAAAGTATCATTGGGCGGCCCTTCCCTTGGCTCTTCACGGTGTGGTATACCTCAAGGATGGCACCCGCGTGGATGTTTGCATCGGTGAGGATGAGAACGATCCCGTTCTCTATATCAGCGATCTGATGCCCCATATCGCCAAGGATCAGGTGGCAAAAACTGCCTCCAACGTGATCTCCGGCGAGTCCTTGAACCTGATTACAGGTTCTCTGCCCTTCGACGAAGAGGAAGGCGTAAAGCTCAACGTGCTTTCCATCCTCCACGAGAAGTACGGCATGGAAGAGCGAGACTTTATGACCGCAGAGCTCTCCGCCGTTCCCGCACAGAAGTCCCGCGAGGTCGGCTTGGATCGTAGCATGATCGCCGCCTACGGCATGGACGATAAGATCTGTGCATATCCCTCCCTGCGCGCCTTGGAGGATCTGGACGTGCCCAAGCACACCTGCGTTGTCTTCCTCGCCGACAAGGAAGAGATCGGCTCCGAGGGCGTTACAGGCCTCCGTAGCGAAGCCTACGCCGCTTTCCTGCGTGATCTTTGTGCAGATGCAGGCGTTTGCGACCGCGAAGCCTTCCGCAACTCTCTCTGCCTCTCCGCAGACGTTGGCGGTGCTTACGATCCCTGCTACGCCGAGGCATACGAGGCAAACAACTCCTGCTACATCGGCAAGGGCGTTGTAGTTTCCAAGTACACCGGCTCCCGCGGTAAGGGCGGTTGCTCCGATGCTTCCGCAGAGGTCATGTCCCGTGTAGCCCTCCTTCTGGACGGCGCAGGCATCGCATGGCAGACCGGCGAGTACGGCAAAGTAGACCAGGGCGGTGCAGGTACTGTTGCCGTAGAGATTGCCAAGTTCGGCATCGACGTGGTAGACGTGGGCGTTCCGCTCCTCTCCATGCACGCTCCCTCCGAGCTGGCGGCAAAGTCCGACATCTACTCTATGTACGGCTGCTGCAAAGCTATCTTCAACGACTGATTCAAAAAGCCTGCTTTCCTTTTGGAGAGCAGGCTTTTTTTGCCGGAAAATACGGGAATTATTTGGACCACTTAATTTTTTTATCCGAGAGATTCATGCGGAAACATCTTTCTAAGTCATCGATCTCCTTTTGAGAAAGTTCGCTCAGATCTAAAATATTTCCAGAACTTCTGTTAAGCAGCATATAGAGATATGAACCCTTCTTTTCGACTTTGCTTAGAATTTCCAACTTTACGCTTCCGTTGCTGTTTCCGTAGGGGCTGATGGATTCGTAGGTAAAATTATCCTCGTAAAAGGTATAGGTTGTGACCGTTCCCAGATTTTTGGATTTCTTAGCGAAAATGCGAGGGAAACCAAGCCGTAAGAAAAGCCAAAGGAGGTTGCATATTGTTATAGTGATTGCGCATATTATGGTTGTTGTAGAGATTGTGTTGAAAACGATCCCCAAAATGGTGATAAGATACACAATAAGAGTACAAACCGCCATTGCACACAAAAAAGCAAGCTGAGCCTTTACAATATAGTTGCTGAATTTAATGAGAAGCTCTTTCGTATATGTTGTGGTGAGCTTTATCATTTGAAATTCCTCCATTTTTCAAAAAAGAAAGCGGCAGGGGAGTTTAAGCTCCTCTGCCGCGTTTTCAATTAACCCATGGTACCGAACTGTGCGTAATAAGGAGTCTGGAACTTAGCCTTGATTACAAATTCGTAGTAAGAGGTGTAGTCGCCGGGAAGGGTTTCGTCTTCGCCTTCCTCGGGAGTCTCGGGAGTTTCGGGAGTCTCGGTGTCGCCCTCAGTGCCCTCACCCTCCTCGGGAGTCTCCTCCTCGGTAACGTCGCCGAAGGTGGTCAGTGCGCTTCTGGAAAGGTAACCGATCTCAACCAATGCCAAGGTGGTCTTGTTGTATGCATTGGTGTACAGGGGGAGGTAAACCTCGGTGTAGATCTTGGTCAGCTCGTTGAACTTAGCGGTCTTTTCGGTGTCGTCGGTAATCTCGGGATAGTACTCGGCAACAAGGTTGGTGAACGCGGTATCATACTTCTTGTCGGAAGAGCTTACACTGGCGTAAGTCTTGATGAAGTCAAGCTGTGCGGAGGTCAGTGCATCGATCTCTGCGTCGGACTTGGTGGGGAAGAGCTTCTTGATCTGTGCTCTGACACCTTCCTCATATGCCTTCTGGGTGTTCTTAGCGTATTCTTCTGCAAACTCTTCGATAGCCTTCTTCAGTTCTGCCTCGCACTCTGCAATCATGGTGTTGCAGTACTCGGTGATCAAACCGGAAAGGGTGGTGTTCAAGAAGTTGCTAACGGTATCGTCAACCTGGATCAATACCATGTGGTCATATTCCTTCTTGAATTCCTCGGTTTCGGGGATAGCCTCTACAGATGCCTTGTAGTCATCACTGTTCAGGATCGCGTTGGTCTCTTCTTCGATCTTAGCCTTCAGGAATTCCTGATACTTAGACTCGATCATGTTCTCCCACTGAGCTTCCTTACGGATCAGAGTTCTGTATTCCCAGATCTCCTCGGGAGTCTGCAACAGCTGCTCCAGCTTAGCGGCGATATCTTCCTCAGTCAGATCGGGGTAATCCTCGCCCAACTGCTTGGTCAGCTTCTTTCTGCGAGCGCTGGTGTCGAAGTCTTTTGCACACTGTACCTTGATTGCGGCAAGGGCGTCAGCTCTGAACTGCTCTGCGTAGGTAGCGGTTACGTCCTGGGTTACGTTAGAGGTAGCGGCCAGGTTCAAACGAAGCTCGTAGGTAGCAAACAACTCGTTGTAAATGCTCTCCATAGCGGCTTCTCTGGAATCTTCTTCAGCCTGCCGGTAATCAAAATCAACAGCAGTACCGTTCATCAGCTCGGTGTAGTAGGGCTCGATCACAGACCACATAATGGACTGATAGTCGGGCTCAGAGATCATCCACTCAACGTCCTTACCGTTTTCATCCTTATAAGTGCCGTTGCCGAAAATGAACTCCTTGGGGAGGAAGTTAAAGCCGATGGTCTTGGACTCAACCGCATCGATGTTCTGGTCTCTCATAAGAGTCCATCTGTCGGGGGAGTCGCCTGCATCCAGGTCGGTGTATGCAATGAAGCAGTTACCGGTGTGCTTGTAGCTCATCATATACTGATCGTTTTTACGAACGACCTGAGTGCCTTCCAGACGGTAGTGCTCGCCCTCGATACCGTAGAGCAGAGTGTTCTGCAGGTTCTCGTCAACGTAGAGCTCGGTGAGGATCTCCATGATGTCGGTGAGCCAGCTGGAGGGGCTGAGTACGGAAACACCGTAAATGCAATCGATACAGTTCTCACTGGTAGCGATGGGGGCGCAGTACTGGTTGTATACGAAATCGTTTGCAGCGGCAATAGCCTCGATCTCTTCCTTGGTGCCGGAGATGAACTTCACGGCAAAGGGAGCGGATTCGTCAGTGCCCTTCTTGCCGTCCTTGTTCTCAAAGTAACCCAGAGAGTTGTAACGAGCAAGCATTGCAAAATATTCGTTCATAGCAGCATCCTCGTAGGTGGAACGAACGTTGCCGGAGCTGTTAACGTATGCGGCAAAGCCATCCACGAACATATAAGAGAACTGCCAGGGGGTAACGGAGTTAGCGAGAGGGATGACATCGGGATTGTTCTTCTTGACAATCGCCAGATAATCGGAAAGGTCGTCCAAGTCCTTCAGAGTCTCCAAAGCAACGTTGCTGTCTTCCAGGATCTGTCTGTCGAAAACAACGTAGGTGTACTCGCCGATGCTGGTGTTGCAGGGAACGCCGTAGGTCTTGTTACCAACCTTTGCGGCGTTGAAGAAGGAGGAGTGTACAACGCTCTTGATAGCCTTTGCCTCGTTGCTGAGAACGGTATCCAAAGCGGCAAGGTCGCCGTTTTCTGCCATCTTCAGGTATTCCTTGTAATCGGTGATCAGGAACAGGTCAAGACGGGGGGTCTCCAGCTCGATGGGAATGCCTGCCTCCAGATCGCTCAAAATCTGCTCACCGGTCATAACCTCAAGACCTGCAGCCTTTGCGGTCTCGGAAACCTTGGCGTACTGAGACAGCGTCTGCTTATTGCCATCCTCGCCTTCCTGAGCAAGATAATCGGTAATTTCCAACTGCTTGGACTCGATCAGAGCGTGATACTCGTCAGCAGTAACAAACTCCAGTTTAACGATAGAACCGATACGATAGAACAGGGTACGGTTCAGCTCGTATTCGATCTTGGTGATTGCTTCGTCGGTAGTGGTGTCGCCGGTGATACAGTACAGAGTATACACGTTAGCGGGCTCGATCGGCGGCTCCACGACCTGGGTACAAGAGCCCAGAACGAGGGGCAGCACCATCACCAGTGCCAGACAAAGACAGAGAAAACGGTTGCGCATAATTAACCTCCTAAGGACGGAATTTTATATCATCCCATGATTGTTCCTATTATACTATGATTTTCCCTTTTTGTCAAGGTTTCAAAGTGTAAATTCCTTATTAAAAAAATTATGGATATTGCATAACTTTTAAAAGTATGATATGATAGTAGCAACGAAAAATCCCCCAACCGAGGTTTTCTATGAACGACCTGCTTTATCGCAACCTTTTTTCCGCTCTTCCGGAGCTTTCCACCGAAAGACTGCTTCTGCGTCCGTACCGCGAGGAGGATGCCTGCGACGTCAACGAATATACCTCCACCGAGGAGGTTTCCCGCTATCTCCGCTGGACACCCCACCTCAACCTGCGGGAAACCAAAGGCTACATCGAGTTTATGCGTAAACGCTACCAAAAAGGCCTTCACGCCGATTGGGCCATCGTGTTAAAATCCACCGGCAAGGTCATCGGCAACTGCGGCTTCACCTCCGTGGACGTCACCAACGAGTGCTGTGAGCTGGGGTACGTTCTCTCTCCCGCTTATTGGGGCAAGGGCTACATGGACGAGGCCTTTTCTGCCGTCCTGTCCGTTGCCTTCCGCACGCTGGAGTCCAACCGCGTGGTGTTGCGGATCTTAGAAGGCAACGAGCCCTCCTGCCGCTTTGCCCTTCGCCACGGATTCCGCTTGGAGGGCAGGGAAGTCGACTCCTTGATGGTCAAGGGAAGCTACCGCACCGTTTTACAGTATGCTATGCTGAAAAGCGAATACGAAAAATAAAAAAACAGAACTATGCGGCCTTACGACTGCATAGTTCTTTTTTGCGATGAGATCGAGAACCGATTATACGGCTCTGGTAACCTTGCCGCTTCTCAGGCAACGGGAGCAAACAGCTACCTTCTTGTTGGTACCGTTTACAACAGCATTGACCTTTCTGATGTTTGCCTTCCAGGTTCTAGCAGTCTTTCTGTTAGAGTGGGAGACATTGTGGCCGAAGGATACGCCCTTTCCGCAAACACTGCACTTTGCCATATCTATACACCTCCAAATTTTATCAAAAATTCACGAACAACTTAATATACTACATTTTTTTCGATTTGTCAAGAGATTTTCTCGCTTTTTTTCAATTTTTCCGCCAGCTTTCCGATATCCCCGGCACCCATGATCAAAACCGAGTCTCCCTCGCGGCAAATGCCGTCCAAATAAGCGGGGATCTCTTGCAGATCCTCGATGTAAACCGCACCGGTCTGCTCTGCCAAAAGCGCAGAGGAGACCTCGTCTCCCGCCGCTTCTCTTGCGGCGTAAAGCTTGGTCAGCACCAAAAGATCGGCATCCCCGAAGCAGCCCTTGAAATCCTCGAATAGATCGTGCAGGCGGGAGTAGTTATGAGGCTGGAACACGCAGATCACCCGTCCGGAGGTAACCGCCTTGGCCGCCGCCAAGGTTACCTTGATCTCGTCGGGATGATGAGCGTAATCGTCAAAATATCTTGCACCCTTGTTCTCACAAAGGAATTCAAACCGTCGGTTCACACCGCAGTATCCTGCCAGCCCCTCTGCAATTTCCGCGGGGGAAAGCCCTGCGGGCAGAGATGCCGCCACCGCCGCCAAAGCGTTGGATACGTTATGGATCCCCGGCACCTTCAAGGACGCGTGCAGCAGGAACTCGCCGCGGCAGTACACGTCAAACTTGCCGAACCCGTCGGAAAGATCGATGTTCTTGGCGTAATAATCCGCCGTCTCGTCGCCCTCTACGCTGTACGTCACCATCTTGCGATCGCAGGACTTCATAGCGATGCGACAGTTCTCGCAATCCCAATTCAAAACGCAAAAGCCGTCCTCCGCCGTGTTGGAAAGGAATTGCTCAAAAGACCTTCGCATATGCTCCAGGGAATGGAAGTAATCCGTGTGATCCAGCTGAATGTTCAAAACCACCGCAACCTTGGGATAGAAGGAGAGAAAACTGTCCTTATACTCGCAGGCCTCGAAAATAAAGTTCCCGTCTTTTCCGATGCGGTAAGCGGAATCGATTTCCGTGATCTTTGCGCCTACCACCACCGTGGGATCGCATCCCGGGGTGTGCATAAAAATGTGGGAGATCATGCCCGAGGTGGTAGACTTTCCGTGGGTACCAGCCACGGCCACGGAGTAGGGGTAAGATTCAGCCAGGCATCCCAGCATCTCCGCGCGGGAGACGATTTTCGCACCGCTGTTTTTCGCAAGGATCATCTGGGGATGCTCTTCGTTCACCGCCGCGGTAAAGCAAACCAGCTCCACGCCCTCGAAGGCCTTGGGATCGTCCTCGTAATACATCTCGACCCCTGCCTGCTCCAAACGCTCCGTTACCCCGGAACGGGATCGGTCATATCCCCGCACGGCAACGCCCTTTTCCCGCAGGATCAACGCCAGCGAGGACATGCTCACTCCACCTGCGCCGATCATGTAAACCGATTTATAATTTTGCAATTCTTCCATCTGCAATCTTTGCGTAGACTTTGCCATAAGAAGATTCTGCCTTTCGTCAAAAGTATCGCTTGCTATATGACCATTATATCATCAAAAAACGAAAAAGGGAAGAGGAAAACGAAAAAAATGCAAAAAAGAAACCCGGGATGAACCCGGGTTTCCGATAAAGCTTAGTTAATGCTGTTGTTGAAAGCCTCGATGGAAGCCTGCATTGCAGCCTCAACGCCGGGCAGGTTAGCATCCCAAGAAGAAGCCAGAGTGTTTGCGCCAGCGTACAGGTTGGAGCTGTACAGACCGATCATCTTGCCGTTCCAGTCGAACGCACCGCCCAAGTCGTAGATACGGCTGGAGGTGATGAGGTCGAGCATTCTTGCATCGTTGTCGTCGGTAACAGCCTGGAACTTCATGGAAGTGTCGTAGAATGCAGCGGTAACGCTGTCTGCGCCGAACTGAGATTCCTTCATGCTGTAGTAGCCCAGAAGCTCCATAGCATAAGCGGTTGCCTCAAGCAGATCCTCGTCGATTACGGAAACGGGGATTGCAAGAACGTCGGACTGGTAAACGTTGATACCGCAGTGATAGCCTTCCTGAGCCGCATCGTACTTGGGAGGAGGCAGAACGCCGGGAACAACCTTGTCGGGAGTTTCGTTGGTCATGATACCCAGCAAGCTGCTCAGGTAACCAACAGAGAACAGAGCGTGGTTGCCGATGAACAGGCTGCTGCCGTAGCCCCAGTTGGTGGGCTTGAACTGCTCTGCAAATACAGAGGTGGTTCTGTCGTTCAGCAGGGTAAATACCTTATCGAATGCGTTGATGGACTGCTCGCTGCCGCCGCTGAGAACGATTTTGTTCTGCTCGTCCTTGTATGCGGAAACCGCGCCTGCGCCGTTGGTCAGCATGGTGGCGCCGGAGTAACCGTCGGTAACAACGCCGTAGTAGCAGCCATCGGTCATCCACGCGCCGTCTTCGTCGGGCATTGCAAAGTCTCTTGCAAGCTCGTACATAACGTCGATGGTCCAGGTGCCGTCATCGACCATCTTGTACAAAGAACCGTAGGTGGGCTCGTAACGGTCTGCGTAAACGGTCTTGTTGAACAAGACACCTGCAGTGTAAGAGTCATCCATAAAGATGGCGTTACCTGCAACGAAGAACTTCTTGTCGGAAAGAGTCAGCTGGTTGCAAGCGTTCTGATCCCACCAGGGCTGATTCAGATCCAGCAGATCGTTCAAAGAATAGAACCAGTTGTCGGTGATGTGCCCTACCATGGTGTAAACCGCGTCGCAAACGATCTGGTATTCACCGGTGCCACCCTGAATGGACAGACCGATATCGGTGCCGGGACGATCGGTGATCTCGACGTTGATGATGATACCGTACTTCTCTTCGATGAGATCGTTACGTGCCTGAACTGCACTGTTGATAACGGATCCCTCCAGCTCGTCGCCCTGAGGAGCGAACTGCTGAGCGTGACGGCTCTTACGGGTGAGGATGGTGATCGTGGTGCCGCCGAAATTCTTCTCCTCCAAGGGGAAGATAGCAAGCGGATCATCGCTGACTTCGCCGCCCTGGGAAGCATCGCCGCCCTGAGAAGCTGCGCCGGAGGTGTCGCCGCCCTGAGTGCTGCAGGCGGTCAATACGGGGAGCGCCAGCATCATCAAAGCAAGGACAAGGATCAAAAACTTTTTCATAAATGCATCTCCATTCTGAATGTATTATAGAGTTTAAAGTAGTATATCACGCAGGCCTTGCGTTGTCAAGGGTGTTCTTGGGGTGCTGTGATTTATTGGTGATTTTATACAATAAAATCGAAAAAAGAAGCCGGCATAGCCGACTTCTTTTGTGCGTGTTAACTTACTTGCTGAGCTCAGCGAAGTACTTGATGGTACGAACCATCTGAGAAACGTAGGAGTTCTCGTTGTCGTACCAGGAAACTACCTGAACCTGGTAGGTATCGTCGTCAACCTTGGATACCATGGTCTGGGTAGCATCGAACAGAGAGCCGTAGGTCATACCGATAACGTCGGAAGATACCAGCTCCTCTTCGGTGTAGCCGAAGGACTCGGTAGCAGCAGCCTTCATTGCAGCGTTGATGCCGTCCTTGGAAACGTCAGCACCCTTAACAACAGCAACCAGGATGGTGGTAGAACCGGTCATGGTGGGGATACGCTGAGCAGAGCCGATGAGCTTGCCGTTCAGTTCGGGGATAACGAGACCGATTGCCTTAGCAGCACCTGTGCTGTTGGGAACGATATTGCAAGCACCTGCACGGCTACGACGGAGGTCACCCTTGCGCTGAGGACCGTCGAGAATCATCTGGTCGCCAGTGTAAGCGTGGATAGTGCTCATGATAC
>JAFYNA010000098.1 GCA_017549925.1 Clostridia bacterium
AGAACTGCCCGGCGGTGATGGAGGGGAGGATGCCGGTGTCATAATAATCCTTCAAGGAGAGGGACATCATGGTGCGGCAGATGTACTGCTGCCAGGTGGATAATTTGGATTCCAGCAGGGTGTAATCCAAGGCGCGAACCGTCTCCCCCGGGAAGATCACGGGGACGGAAAGCAGGATACATATCGTAAGAAGTATGGCGGCGAAACGGGTCGCCATTCTTTTTATGGTCAAGGTGATTCCTCATTTCTGTTTTTGCCTTTTCATTATACCATAGGGGAACGGAGGTTGTCAATATATGGCACGAAATATATTTTATTGGCAGAAAATGGGAAAAGTGTGGTTCGCGTGGACTTTTGTGGGATTTTCTTTGGAAAAAAGTGGGATTTTCTTCGGAAAAAATCGAGATGATTTTCTCTGAAAAAGGTGATAAGATGATCCCGTCGAAGGCAAACGGACACAGGAAACCAAGAAAGGAGGATGCCTTATGGAAACCAATACCGAGACACCGCAGAGGGAGCCCCGCCGCACAATGACAGCGCGGACGGTGTTCACCTCGGGAAAGGATTGCGCGGAAAAAATAGAGCGGTATTTTGAAGAATATCTGCCCTCCAGCGAGGAGGTAGCCGACATCGAGGGGCTGGCAGATTTCTTGGGCGTTACCCGACGGGATCTCATTGCTCTGACAGAGCATAAGACCTACGGCGTGATGCTGAAGCGGGCGTGGAACCGCATCGCCAAGATCAAAAAGCAGTTGGCCTTTCGGGGGAAGCTTCCCGCCGCAGTGCTTTCCTTTGACCTAAAGAACAACCACGGGTACAGAGACCGACCGGAGGAGCAACAAGAGGGAGCTGTTCCCACGGTGATCTTTCAGGGCAGGGCGGAGGATTGGGCAAGGTGACGGGGGATACCAAGGAGATCCTCATTACTCCCAACCCCAAGCAGCAAAGCTTTTTTGAATCCACAGCCAGATACACCGCCTACGGAGGAGCGAGAGGCGGCGGAAAAAGCTGGGCCATGCGAATGAAGCTGGTGCTGTTGGCCTTGGGCTACGACGGGATCCAGATCCTGCTGTTGCGCAGAACCTTGGGAGAACTGAGAGAGAACCACTTGTTTCCTCTGCTGTCCCTTTTGGATGGCATCGCCAAATACGCCTCCACCGAGAAGGAGTTCCGTTTCCCCAACGGCTCCCGCATACGGCTGGGCTACTGTGACACGGAAAACGACGTGTTGCAGTTCCAGGGGCAGGCGTACGAGGTGATCGGGCTGGAGGAGGCCACCCATTTTACCGAACGACAATTTTCCGCACTGACGGAAAGCAACCGTTATTCGGGACAGATGCAGGTGCCCTTCCGCCCCAGAATGTATTTCACCTGCAATCCCGGCGGTGTGGGGCATGACTGGGTCAAGCGCTTATTTGTGGACAGATGCTACCGCACCGGGGAAAAGGCAGAGGACTACGTGATGATCAAAAGCCTTGTCTTCGACAACACCTTCTTAATGGAGCGGGATCCGGAATACGTACAGACCTTGATGGCGTTGCCCGAGGCAAGGCGAAAGGCCATGCTCTACGGAGATTGGAACGCCTTTGAGGGAGCCTTCTTCCCGGAGTTTGACCCGGAGCTTCATACCTGCATGGATTTTGAGATCCCAAAAGAGTGGATCCGCTTCCGCGGGCTGGACTACGGGCTGGACATGACTGCTTGCCTTTGGTTTGCGGTGTCCGGTGACGGCACGGTGTACGTATACCGGGAGCTTTACGAGAAGGATCTCATCCTTTCTCAAGCGGGGAAGTACATTCTTGAACGCTCCCCGGAGGAGGATGCGGTTCGTTACACCGCCGCTTCCCCGGATCTTTGGAATCGCAGGCAGGACAGCGGAAAAAGCGGATTTGATCTTTTGCATACTGCGGGAGTGAAACGGCTGATCAAGGCCAACAATGCTCGCATCCCGGGCTGGCGGGTCATACGGGAGTATCTCCGCCGACGGGAGGACGGCACGGCAAGGCTTGTGATCTTCCGCTCTTGCAAAAATCTGATCCGCACCCTGCCCCTGCTGCGGTTTGATCCGGATGTGATCGAGGATGCGGCAGACACTCCTCACGAGATCACTCACGCCCCGGAGGCGTTGCGGTACGGATTGATGTCCCGTATGCCCAAGCCCGCCTCCAAGCCCGTTCCCTTCCGCTCACGGCTGTACAGCTTTGACACCCCTCATACGGAGGAGGGGTACGGACAATTCATCGATTATTAAAAAACATCGCAACCGCCCGCTGTCGCGGGCTACGAAAGGATAAAAATATGTTCCGAAAACAAAAGCCCTACACGGAGGAGTGGCAGCTTTACGAGCAGGGAAAGGAATACCACTACTCCATCGGACTTTACGACAAGGTGAACACCAACGAGCGGTTTTACCGCGGGGATCAGTGGGAGGGCATCCAATCCGGCGGCCTGCCCACCCCGGTGTTCAACATTTTTCGCAGGATCATCGATTTCTTTACCTCCTCGGTGCTTGCCGGGGCGGTGAAGCTCCGATTTTCCGCGGACACCCCGGGGGAAACCCGAGACGGAAAGGCGGAATCCCGCACCACGGAGAAGCTGAACCGCATCGCGGATTTCCGCTGGGATAAGCAGAAGATGGATGCGTTGCTGGCAAGTGCCTTGCGTGACGCCGCCATTACGGGGGACGCGGTGTGCTACACCTACTGGGATCCCTCGGTGCGAACCGGGCAGCCCTACACCGGAGATTTCGTCAGCGTGCTGGTGGACAACACCAACGTATTCTTCGGCAACCCCAACAGCAAAAACCTGGAGAAGCAGCCCTATATTCTGCTTTCCATGCGTGAGACGGTAGAGGATCTCCGTGCCCAGGCTAAGCAGAACGGCATGGACGCCGAGGAGCTCCGCAAGATCGTTCCCGACGGAGACACCGCCTATGAAAGCGGTGATCTGGCAAAGAAGGAGCTGGAAAACACCCGTTGCATCTCCTTGATCAAGCTGTGGAAGGGGGAGGACGGCAGGGTACGCTTCCGCAAATCCACCAAAAACGCCATCATCAAGCCGGAGACGGATCTGGGACTTTCCCGCTATCCTCTGGCGGTGATGAACTGGACTCCCGTGAAGAATTCCTGGCACGGCCAAGGGGTTGCCACGGGGTTGATCGAAAATCAGATCTTTATCAACAAGGGCTTTGCCATGGTGATGAAGCACATGATGGATACCGCCTTCTCCAAGGTGGTGTACGATTCCACGGTGATCGATCAGTGGTCCAACCGCGTGGGAGAAGCGGTGGCCGTCAACGGCCCTGTGGAAAGCGTGGCAAAGGTGCTGTCCTCCGGGCAGATGCAATCCGGAATGTTGGACGTGATCAACCTTGCCATTTCCGCCACCAAGGAGTTTATGGGAGCTACGGACACCGCTTTGGGGGACGTTCTGCCCACCAACACCTCTGCCATCCTGGCGTTGCAGAAAAGCTCCTCCGTGCCTTTGGAGGGGGTCAAGCGTGCATTGTATCAGTTTGTGGAGGATATCGGTCTGGTATGGCTGGATTTCCTGTTCGCATACTACGACGATGCCCGTTTGGTGCCCGTGGGAGCGGAGGGCTCGGTGGAATACCTTCCCTTTATGCTGTCCTCCGAAAAGGATAAGCTTTACGATTGCCGTGTGGACGTGGGCGGCGGCAGTTATTGGTCTGAGGTGTCCACCTTGAATACCTTGGACAACCTGCTGAAGCTGGGGAAGATCACCATGTCCCAATACCTTGAACGCCTTCCCGACGAGCTGATCCCCAAGAAGCGCGAGCTTTTGGAGGATGTCAGACAGCAGGAGCAGGCACTTATCAACCAAGAAGAAAGGAAAGCAACATGAAAACTGTGAACAACGAGCAGGTGCTGGACGTGGTCTACGATCTGGCATCTTCCATGGGTCTGCGCATCGGCGAGTTTCTCGACCGTCTGCAGGAGGATTACGGCGATCCGGTATTTGACACCGCAGGCCTTCCCGCAGAGGTGATCGCGGAGCTGGAGCGCGCCAAGACCTTGCGCAAGGAAAGCCGCGCCGCCAAGCGCGCGGGAGAGGAGGAAACCCGCCGCAACAAGGACATTGCCGCCTTCCGTGAGCAGTTCCCCGATCTCTCCGCAGAGGAGATCCCCGAGGAGGTGTGGGCGGAGGTTGCCTCCGGCATGGATCTGCTCCACGCCTACGCCTACTACCTGATGACCAAGGGTAAGAAGGGCGACCGCGCCGACGCGGTGAACAAGGACAATCTGGAAAGAAGCGCCCCCGCTCTGGGAGAAGGAAGCACCGAGCCCTCCTTCACCCGAGAAGAGGTGGAGAGAATGTCCCAGAAGGACGTAAAGAAAAACTACAAGAACATCCTGCGCTCCATGAGCAAATGGAAGATCTGATCACTACTTAAAAAAAGGAGAATTGAAAGTAATGGCTAATTACAACAGCATTGAAAAGATCATCAGCGCGGAGATCATCCGCACCAACGAGGACAACCTGCTTGCCAACACCATCTGTAACACCGCCTTCGTGGGCGACATCAAGAACAAGGGCGACTCCGTCACCTTCATCGGCCTCAACGATCCCGCGGTGTACGATTACGACGGCAGTCTGACCTACGAGGACATCGACGACCACGCCACCACCCTGTACGTGGATCAGGACAAGGCCTTCTCCTTTAAGGTGAAGGACATCGAGGAGCTTCGTTCCTCCATCGGCTTGGCAGACAGCCAGACCAAGAGAGCCAGCTACCTTCTGCGCAACCAGGTGGATACCTACGTCTTCGGCCTTTACGGCGACGCAGGCGAGACCATGGAGGAGATCGAGGTGACTCCCGAGAACGTTCTGGCGGTGGTCACTGCCATGAAGCAGAAGCTGGAGGAGGCGGGCGTGCCCGACGGCAGAACCTGGATCGTGGTACCGCCCTTCATCAAGTCCAAGCTGCTTTTGGCGGGCATCAAGTTCCAGATCAACAACGGTGTCAACGGCACCGGCGCGGTAGGCTTTACCGACGAGCTGGGCTGCGACGTGTTCGTTTCCAACCAGCTGGCTACTCAGGACGGCAAGACCATGATGCTGGCAGGCTCTTACTCCGCCATCGCCTACGCGGAGCAGGTACTGGAGACCCAGGTCATCGACCGCATGGAGGGCTCCTTCGACAAGGCAGTGAGAGGCCGTCTCGTGTTTGGTGCCAAGGTCATCAAGCCCGAAGAGCTGGTTTGCTGTCCCGTTACCGACGGCGCCAACGTATAATTCATTTTTTGAAAGGAGAAAACCCACATGACTTTGAACGCAACCTACGTAAGCAAGAATTTTGCCGCATCTCAGGTGGCTTTCACCCCCGTGACCCAGGCGGATTGCACCGTGGATCTCACCGACTGCAAGGAGGAGCTCCTGCTGTTGCTTGATACCTCTGCCTGCGGCGGAGCGGTCACCGTTTCCATGGAGGCGGGCGACTACGCTTCTGCCAGATGCATCAAAGAGATCTCCGTTGCCAAGGGCGGGGTGGCAATGATCCCCGTTTCCACCGGCGAGGTGATGCAGGCGGACGGCTGTCTGCACGTTACCTTCGGCGGCTACGACGGTCTCACCGCCGCTGTGCTGAAAAAGCGTTACGTCACCAATCATTGATAACGAAAGAGGGGGGCGGCGTTGTCCGCCCCTTCTTTGAACAGAAAGGAGGAAGCTTTGCTTGAAGGCACAGGAAATTTTTGAACAAGCCATGGATCTTTGCGCCCTGCGAGGGAGCGACGGCGACGGTGAGCCCATGTTCCCGGGAGATCTGCAGGATCTTTCCGTCCGCGCCGTGGGAATTCTGAACGTGCTGATGGGGGAACTGCATTCCCTGGAGGAGCGACTCACGGGGAAGGAGCGTCCCTACTCCCGCATTTACGGGTTGGAGGAGACGGTGGATCTCTGTGAGGGGATCTGCCGCTGTGTATTGCCCTACCGCTTGGCGGCCATGCTCATTGCCGAGGAGGACGGGGAGCTGTACCGCGTGCTGTTGCACCATGCCGATGAGGCGGCCAAGGGTCTGCTGTCCCACGGGATAGCCCGCCGCCACAACATTCTGGAGGTGTACGGATGAAGGAACGGGTGACCCTGACGGCGTTTAGCGGGCTGGATCAGCGGGAGGTGTTCTCCCACGACCTTTCCCGCTCCCCGGATATGCGAAATTTCAAGGTGACGGAAAACCGCACGCTGAAAAAGCGAGAGGGCGTCTCCGTGGCGTTCACCGCCCCGGGGGAGATCACGGGTCTTTGGAGCGGCTATTTGCAGGGAAAGCGTTATCTTCTCTATACCGCAGACGGGGTGCTGTATTACATCAACGAGGATACCTCCCATCCCGTAGCGGCGGGAGCCGTGGGGCAGGGTAGGCAGACGGTGTTCCGCTTTGCGGGGATGGTGTATCTCAAAAACGAAAATGGCTATTACCGCTTTGACGGCGAGAAAACGGAGGCGGTGGAGGGCTATATCCCCTTGGTGGCCATCGGCTGTGCCCCCTCGGGCGGGGGAAGCAGCTTTGAGCCGGTGAATATGCTCACCTCCAAGCGCAGGGTGCGTTTTTCCTGCGATGGAGAGTCCGCCACCTTCGTTTTGCCGGAGCAGAAGCTTGCGGCCATCACAGACATCACCTACCAAGGAGAGGTCTGCCCGTTGGGCTATACGGCGGATCTTGCGGCGGGAAAGCTCACCTTTGAACAGCCCATCTCCAAGGGGCTTAACAATTTGGAGATCACCTACGACACGGGAAGAAACCGCAGAGAGGTGATCTTAAAGGCCAAGGGTGCCATGCTGTTCGGCGGAGACACCGACGGGCACCTGTTCCTGTGGGGGAACGAGGAGTACCCCGCCTACCGCTTCCACTCGGAGCTGGCGGACGGACAGCCCTCGGCGGAATACTTCCCCGAAAACAACTACACGGTGATCGGAAGCTCTCCCATCACCGACATCATCTCTCAGTACGACCGCCAGCTGATCTTCACCAAGGAGCGGGCGTATTACTCCTACTGTCAGCTCCGGACCGACGTGGAGGGGCATCTGTACAGCTCCTTCCCGGTGTTCAACCTCAACGGCGAGAAGGGAAGCCTCTTGCCCTTCGGCGGGTGTATTATGAACAACGAGCCGGTGACGGTGTGCGAGGACGGGCTGAATTGCTGGCGCTCCACCACGGTGGAAAACGAGAAAAACGCCGTTTGCATCTCCGCGCCCGTGGGGAAGACCTTGGGCAGGGTGCTGGCCACCGGGGATCTTTCCCTGCTTCGTCTGTACAACCACCGCGCCGCAGGAGAGCTGTATCTTATCTGCGGGGAGGAAGCCTTGATCTACAACTACCCCTTGGGGGTATGGTACGCCTACGACGGCTTTGCCGCAGATCTGCTGACGGAGTATGAGGGCAGGCTGTATTTCTCCAGAGGGGCACAGCTTCTGTTTTTGGATCCCGATGCCACCGCGGATCACTGCGGGGAGATCCACGCCCATTGGGAGACCCCGTATACCCCCTTGCGGCAGGACGGCAGGCAGAAAAAGCTGACGGAGATCTCTTTGGAGCTTTGTTGTGCCGGCGAGCCCACCCTGGACGTGTTGTACGGAGAGCATTTACAGCACGGCATTGTGCTGAAGCCTCGCGTCTCGGAGAAGGATTTGGTGCAATGCACCTTCCGCACCGGGGCGCAGAGAGCCTCCCGCACCAAGATCTATCTGCAGGAGCGGGATGATGCCCAAACTGAAATTGTTTCCATGACGCTGGTCTATGGAAGGAAAGGACGATATGAAAGAAAAGGATTATAACACCTGGCTGCAGGAGGCCAAGGATGCCTTGGACGGCTACTCCGCCTACCAAGCGGAGATGGCGGAATATTACCGCAAGGCGCAGGAAAACGCCAAGGCGGAATATCTGGCAGAGAAGGAACAGCTGAAGAAGGACACCGCCCACAGCCAAAACCAAGCGGTGGTGGACACCATGAAGACGGAGCGGGATCTGGACCGCACCCTTGCCTCCCGCGGGCTGGCCTTCTCCGGGGAAAACGCCCAGACCAATTTGGATCTGAACCTGGATCTTCGAGGCAGGCTGGCGGATCTGGAGACGGCGGCCGCCGAGCATGACGCGGCGCTGGATGCCGACTACCGCCGCTTGAGCAACGAGCTTTCCCTGGCCCATGCCCAAAGTAAGGCATCCGCCGCAGAGAAAGAGGCAGATCTGAAAATGGACATCGCCTCTGCACTGCAAAAAGCAGAGGAAGTAGGGAAGGAAGCCGCCTCCCAGGAGGGCAACGCGGAGGAGTCCCCTATGCCCGACATGACAGGGAAGAGTTTCTCCGAGCGGGTGAAGCTTTTGGGGCAGTACGCCAAGGAACAGTTGGCCGCCAAGAAGGAGGCCGCCAAATACACCCCCGAGATCTCCGCCAAGGAGCTTGCCAAGCAGTTGGTCTCTGCGGCAGGGGAGGAGGGAGTCATCGGAAGCATTGCCCACCAGGAGAAGCTGGAGGCGTTGCTGGGCAGGCTGACGGAGGAGCATGATCTCTCCGACGCCTACCTGCAGGAGCTGATGCTGAATCTGCGCTCCCTTGGCTACCGCCCCGATTACCGCGAGGACGAGGCCTATGGCCTGGAGGATCTGCAGAACCGTTCCGCAGAGGCTTACCAAAGCTATTACGACCGCTATTACCGCTTGTACCGCTCCGCAGGCTATTCCGCGGCGGAAAGCGACGAGCTGGCAGGCCCCAAGGCGCTGTTTATGCAGTTCGTATACCTGTACGCCAACAGTAAGAACCGCGAGATGTTCGAAAGCGCCATGAAGGAGCTGGGCTACCGCAACGAGGTGGAGGCCTTCTACAAGCAGATCGAAAGCGATCCCAACCGCTACGGGCTGGGCTCTGCACTGAGCCCCTCTTAAAGGGAAGGGAGGCGGTTTTATGACAGAGCTGACGGCGTATCTTTGCCCGGAATTGATGATTCTGGTGCCGGTTTTGTACGTGCTGGGGGTCATCTTGAAAAAGAGCCCCCTGCAGGATTGGCTGATTCCCTATATTCTCTGCGGGGTGGGGTGTGCCTTGTCCTTCGCTTATTTGGCAGGGCAGGGGGCTTCCGCTCCGGAGGACTGGATGACCTTGCTGTTCTCTGCGGTGACCCAAGGGGTGCTGTGTACCGCCTGCAGTGTGTACGTAAAAAATCTCATCAAGCAAGGAAAGGAGGGGCGCAGAGAATGAAACGCAGATGGCTGGATCTGCCCGCAAGGGCTTTTCGAATGCTGTACGAAGCGGTGTTCTTCTGCCTTTACGGAATGGAATGACAGCGGAATTTTACGAGCTTTTGGCGGTGGTCTGCTCCTCTGCGGGGATCTTGGGGACGGTGGTCTCCGCGGTGCTGGTCTGGATGCTTACCAAAGCGAAAAAGGATGCGGAGGAAAAACGCAAGGAGCGGATCGCCATGGAGCTGTTCCGCTTGGAGGGGGAAGAGTTGCTCTCCACTCTGGTGCTGGCCTTGGTGCGTGCCTGCGGGCAATGCGACTCCACCACGGAGACGGCGGCAAAAGCCTATGAAGCGCATTTGGAAAAACGCAAGCACTTCCGCAATCAGCTTCTCAGCACTCACGCCTACGAATAAAAGAAGGGGAGGATCCGCAAAAGATCTTCCCCGTTCTTTTTGCTCTTGAAATGTTCATATCTTTGTGGTACAATGGGAGCGATCAAAAAACAAAGGAAGTCTTTTATGAAAAACATTTGGAAGAAATATTGGCCCCTTTGCAGCCTGGGCATTCTGGTGCTGTTGGTGGGAGTGGTGCTGTTGGCTGTTGCAATGCGCTCTACGCCGCAGAAAGCGGTGGAGGGGTATATCCGTGCCTCCTTGGAATACGACGTGGACGGGCTCCTGGAGCACGCCTCCGAGTATCAGCTCACCTCCTTGATGGGGAACACCAAGGTGGATATGGACAC
>JAFYNA010000099.1 GCA_017549925.1 Clostridia bacterium
AGCATCCCCGCTTTTACCACGCCACCTCAAAGGGCATGGAGGTGGGCTTGGGGATGTCCTGCGAGGAGGCCTGCCGTTTGATCCTTTCCTCCGACGGATACGATACCTTTTATGAGGTTTCCCATGAGGACGGAGACCCGGAGGAGCTTTTCTTCGATGCCTTCCCCCACAGAGACACCCTATACGGTCTCCTCTCCGATCAAACCCTTTCTCATACCGCAAAGACGGAGGAGATCAGCCGCCTGTATGAGGTTTCTCCATGTGCCTACACGGATGAATTCTGGCGTGTTCAGCTTACTTCCTTGGAATTTTTGGAAGAGGCACATAAAGAACTGTTTGCTTGCTATCAAAACCACACAGAGCCTTCTGCGGATTGTGAGGAGCTTCTGGAACGCGTCCTCGGCTATTTCATCTTCCGCCACTGCACTCCTGCGGAAAACTACGAGGAATTCCGCGCCGCTTTGGGCTTCTGTCTGCTGTGCAGAAATCTGTTAGCCTCTATGGCGGTGAGCTTCCCGCAATATCCTCTCTCCGAGCTTGCCCGCATCCTCTCCGAGGAGATTGAGTACTCCACGGATAATACGAATGCTCTGAAAGAGCTGTTCTTCTAACACAAAAGCCGTCGGTTTTCCCGACGGCTTTTACTGTTCTTATGTGTTTTTTATAAAGCGTTTTCCCACGCCGTAGAGCATTGCCAGCACTAAGCACCCGCCGCAAACGGCAGTCAGCACGGTAAACACCACTTCCCAGCCAAAGTGATCTGCCAGGGCTCCCAGCCCGTAGGAGCTTAACGTACTGCCCACGTAGCAGAAGCCGTTGAGAACGCCTGCCAGCATTCCGGAGTTCATTTTCCCCTTCATGAACATGGGGAACATACTGGTGATCACGCTGTTGCCCGTTGCCATCAAGAAGCAAACAAAGGCAAACCCCGCAAACAATAACGGCAGCAGACCTTCCTTCAAGCCCACCGTAATGCCCAACAGCACCACCGCTGACCCGCCGAACAGCGCGCCGCACAGCAGGACGAAATCGGGCAAACGCTTTTGCGCCTTTACAGAGAAAGCACTGCCGAACATAGAAACCAAGGGGAGTGCCAAGGTCAACAGAATGGAGAGGGAGTCTCCCATTCCGTATTCTTCCTTCAAAATAGAGGGCACCCATCCGGAAAGCCCATCCTTCACCAAGTTGGTAAAGATCCCGAACACCGCCAGAATGGCCGCGCAAAGGAGAAGTGCTTTCCCGGGGGAAGTCTTTTTCACCTCTTCTGCGGGGTTGCTCTTGCTCTCTGTCACCTCACTGCGCACCACGCCGTTAACACGCTTTTTTACAGTAAACAGCCAGAAGATGGCCGCCCCGTAGACCGCCGTGGCGGAAAGGACAAATACCCACTTAAAGCCGTTAAACAAGGCAAACCCGGCACTGATGCCGTAGATGGTAAAGGTTCCCAGTGCCGTGGTGGTACCCATGGCCACCACCGCTTTTCCCAGATCTTTGGCGTCCAGTGATTCGGAGAGCAACCGCACCAAGCAAGGCCAAAGCAGGGAGGTAGCAAAGCCGTTAAGCATCCACAAAAAGCGCAAGATCTCAAAATTCGGCGCAAATCCCACACAAAGATTGATGGTGGCGGAAACCGTCAAGGCACCAAACACCGTCAGTCGCAAATTGTATTTCTTGCATAAGATGCCGTTGACCACCTGTCCGATGGCGTAAGCCACGGAAAAATAACTGCTTACCAATCCCGCCTGCCCGTGATTGACTCCGTAGTGGGACATCAGAGGCACGATGTTAGCGGCATAGTTCAATTTTCCAAGATAAGAGCAGGCATATACCGCCCAGCAGAGAAGGATCAGCGAGGCGGCGCCGTTTTTTGTTTGTTTCATACAGGTTAATCGGCCAGAAGACTTTCCACGATCTCCTTCAGATCCTCGTATTCCAACGCTTGTACGAATACTGCGGCAATGATACCGTTATCATCCACCACCAAGGGGTATGGATAGGTACCTCTTCCGCCCAGCTTGTTGTAATAAGCTTCATTCGGGTCATCGCAGGCAAATTGGATCTTGCTTTCGGGATAATGCTCTGCAATATAGTCACCTGCAGTGAGCATTACCATGTTGGTGTGGATGGCAACGACGGAAACCGTATCCTCATACTCGGAGGCAATGCGGTCGAAATAGGGAAGCTCGTTGACGCAGGGGGTACACCATGTTCCCCAGAAGTTGATCACGGTGATCTTTCCCTCTGCAACCACCTCTGTCAGCATGGTAGAGATGCCCAAAGCACTTACTTCGGTCAGCTCACCTTGATAGCAACGGTCGCCTACTTGATTGCCATAAGGGATTTCCGCAGAGACGTCTTCGGAGGAAGTCTCGGAGCATTCCTCGGCGCCTTCCTCGGAGGTGTTCCAAGCGTAAGCAAAGACACCTGCAAGCAAAGCGATCATCAGCACCGCGGAGATGCAACGAGTGATCAGCTTGGCTTTCTTATGGTTGCCGCCGGAAGCATCTTCAGAGAGGGAAGTCTTCTTTTTGGGAATACCCTTCCAGGAGATGGCCTTGGTGGGACACACCTCAATACAGTCTCCGCAGGAGATACATTCTGCGTCGCCCACCTTCTTTACGTCCATTTTGCATCTGTGCACGCACAGATCGCAGTTGGTACATTTGGGTGCATCCACCTGCACACCGAAGAAGGAGATACGGTTGAAGAAGCCGTAAAGCGCACCCAAAGGACAGAAGAAACGGCAGAACAAGCGGAACACGAAAACGCACCCCACGCTAAAGCTTACAAGCAGGAGGAACTTCCAGGTGAACAAAGGTCCAAGCATGGCAAAATAGCTTTCGTTCAGCTTGTTGGACAGCAGGCTGATACCGCCCTCCAGCGTTCCTGCGGGACAAATATACTTGCAGAAGGCAGGCAAAGGCGTATCCTTGAACGCATACATGATGGGAACGATGAACACGAAGAACGCCAGAATAACGTATTTTAAGTAAGAGAGCAACCGGGTAACGGGGCTCTTTTTCAGCTTGGGGGTTTTGATCTTATAAAGCAGCTCCTGAATCAGACCGAAGGGACACAGCCATCCGCAAATGGTTCTGCCCAAGGCAAGCCCAAACAGCATCAGAATGCCGAAAACGTAAAATACAGTGCTTTTTCCTGCGCTGAAAGAGCCCTGCAGAGAACCCAAGGGACAGGCACCCACGGCACCGGGACAGGAATAGCAGTTCAACCCGGGAATACACACGGATTTCAGATCACCGCGGAAGATCTTTCCCTGGGAAAAGCCTTTCACGTTGGCATTGAACAGCAAGGCGAAATAAAGCTGGATCAGCTTTCGCTTACTGGGAAGGAGCGATTTGATTTTAGAAAAGACTTTTTTCATTCCCGCACCCCTCCTTAACCGAGACCGATACACTCGGTACAAATGTTAATAGCCTTGGTCAGCACGTCTGCCGCGCCTCCTGCCATTCTCCCTGCGACGATCAACGCCAAAGAGACCACGGTCAGGCAAGCCAGCAGAATATAACGGCGTTTTTGAGCGGAGGCATCGTTTCTTTCGTCTTTTTTGACACCGGGAAGCTTTTTCACCAGCTCCCACTGGCGGCCAAAGCTTTTTGCGTTAGCCGCAGAAACGTAAATACCGAACCCAAAGGGAACGGCCAAGCAGGGAAGCAGTACGGTCATACAGCGGATCATGTAGTCGTTGATATTCGGTTCTCCGCCGCCTGCAAATAACAATGCTTAGATCAATAACACTGCGCCGCACAGAAAAGAAAGACCTAAGAGAAGAACCCTTCTGTTTTTGCGTCCTGCCATTTCCTTTTTTACGGCGGAGAGGGTCTCGCTGTCGCAAGCTGAAAGATCTTTTCCCATTACGACGGCCGGAGAAACGGAACGCTTGCCGTTCTTGGCGGAAACGGATCGGGGGAGGACTATCCCGAGCAATGCCAAAACGGGGAAGATGCAAACAGGAACGGCAACGGCGGAAAAGGTCTCTGCAACCTTTTGCGCAGAATAGGGGGTATCCCCGGAAGAATAGATCACAAGACAGCCTGCCATCAAGCAAATGCCTGCTACCACCAGGGAGATAGACAGCAGAATGCTATAGAGTATTTGAATTCGCCGAAGGATAGTTCGCTCCATAAGAATGCTCCTTAGGTTGGATTATGAATGGCATTATAACATATTATGATGGAAAAGTAAATGTTTTGACGAAAAAATGAACAAAAAATTAAAATCAAAAAAATGTGATAAAACTATTGCATTTTCATTAAAAATGTTGTATCATACAATGAATATGTATATTTGTCGTATTATGCCCAAATCAGAAAAGAGGTTCCGATGAAAAAAAGAAGTCTTGCAAAAAGCTTAAAAAGAAGCCTTGCGGCGCTGATGACGCCCGTCCTGCTGGCGGGTATTTTGGTTGCGCCCATCCTTCACGTATCCTCCCTGTTTGCCGATGCAAAAACGGAGAATCCGTTTTCCATCAAGGAGTTGCAGGGGATCAGTCTTGATTACGAAAAGTATCTGAACAACTCCGTGATGTTCCCGTTGCCCGCCGGCATTAAGGACGATCAGGAGATCTCTGTGATCGTCACCGTGGATACCATCAGCTTGATGGATGCTTACGAGAGAACAGATAAGACCATGAGCTTCTCCGAGTACATCATCAAGAGCGAGGACGCAAAGGGGATCAGAGCATCTATCGCCTCCGAGAAGAGCGATGTTCTTTCCAACTTGGATGAGAGCGGCGTCACTTACCGTCTCGGCGAAGAATACTCCAACGTAGTTAGCGGCTTCGAACTGTTGATCAAGGCAGGAGATTTTGCCAAGACTTGCAGTGCATTGGGCGAGGGCAGAGGCATCATCGTAGGCGAGGTCTACGAGGCCGCCGAGACCCAGCTTGTGGAAAACGAGGTGGACGTATTTGACACCGGTATTTTCGACAGCTCCGATGCAGGGTATGACGGTAGCGGCATGGTTGTTGCTGTTTTGGATACCGGTTTGGATTCCAAGCACACCGCATTCTCTCCCGATAACTTTACTTCTACTCATTTGGGCTTGACTTATGACGACGTTGCGGCTTTGGTACAGCAGACCACCGCTTACGACCTTTTAAAGGGCATTACGGTCGACGACGTATATATTAACGATAAGGTTCCTTTCGGCTTTGACTACGCAGACAACGACTCTGACGTATATTCCACCCATAATAACCACGGTACTCACGTATCCGGCGTTATCGTAGGTAACGACGATACCATCCGCGGCGTGGCTCCCAACGCACAGCTGGTTTCCATGAAGATCTTCTCCGATGTTCAGGACTCCTCAAGAACAGCCTGGATCCTTGCAGCTCTTGAAGACTGC
>JAFYNA010000100.1 GCA_017549925.1 Clostridia bacterium
GTTATGGAGGTCGGCAAGAAGTATTTCGAAGAGCTGATCGACGAGATGAAGGAGAAGAAGGGTGTCACGCAGGACGTTGAGCTGACTGCTGATGACCTGAAGGAGCTGGCCGGCCAGTTCAAGGCTGAGTACAAGTCCAAGATCGGCAAGGATTTCCCCTCCGATCCCAAAGAGCAGCTGATGGGCGCTGTTGAGGCCGTGTTCCGTTCCTGGGACAACCCGCGCGCCAACGTTTATCGCCGCGACAACGATATCCCGTACTCCTGGGGTACCGCTGTTAACGTGCAGATGATGGCCTTCGGTAACATGGGCGACAACTGCGGTACCGGCGTAGCCTTCACCCGTGACCCTGCTACCGGTGAGCGCGGCCTGATGGGCGAGTTCCTGACCAACGCACAGGGTGAGGATGTTGTTGCAGGCGTTCGTACTCCCATGCCCATCGCAGAGATGGCAGAGAAGTTCCCCGGCGCGTTCGAGGAATTCAACAAGGTATGTGCGATCCTGGAGGATCACTACCGCGATATGCAGGATATGGAGTTTACCATCGAGGACGGTAAGCTGTATATGCTCCAGACCAGAAACGGTAAGAGAACCGCAAAGGCAGCGTTGAAGATCGCTTGCGATCTGGTTGACGAGGGCATGATCGATAAGAAGCAGGCTGTTGCTATGATCGATCCCCGTAACCTGGACACCCTGCTCCATCCCCAGTTTGACACCAAGGCACTTGCAGCGGCTACTCCCGCAGGCAAGGGTCTGGGCGCATCCCCCGGCGCGGCTTGCGGTAAGGTTGTCTTCACCGCAGAGGATGCCGAGGCTTGGAACAACCGTGGCGAGAAGGTAATTCTGGTTCGTCTGGAGACCTCTCCCGAGGATATCACCGGCATGAAGGCTTCTCAGGGCATTCTGACCGTTCGCGGCGGTATGACCAGCCACGCAGCCGTTGTTGCACGCGGTATGGGTACCTGCTGTGTATCCGGTTGCGGCGACATCATTATGGATGAAGAGAACAAGAAGTTCACCCTTGCGGGCAAGACCTACAACGAGGGCGACTATATCTCCATCGACGGCTCCACCGGTAAGATCTACGACGGCATCATCCCCACCGTGGATGCTGAGATCGCAGGTGAGTTCGGCCGTATCATGGCATGGGCTGACGAGTTCAGAACTCTGAAGGTTCGTACCAACGCAGACACCCCCGCAGACGCTAAGAAGGCTTGCGAGCTGGGTGCTGAGGGTATCGGTCTCTGCCGTACTGAGCATATGTTCTTCGAGGCAGACAGAATTGCCGCATTCCGCGAGATGATCTGCTCCGATACCGTTGAGGAGCGCGAGGCAGCTCTTGCTAAGATCCTGCCTTACCAGCAGGGCGACTTCGAGGCTCTCTACGAGGCGCTGCAGGGCAACCCCGTTTGCATCCGCTTCCTGGATCCTCCTCTCCATGAGTTCGTTCCCACCGAGGAAGACGACATCGCGGCTCTTGCAAACGCACAGGGCAAGACCGTTGAGGATATCAAGAACATCATCACCGGCCTCCACGAGTTCAACCCCATGATGGGTCACCGTGGCTGCCGTCTGTCCGTTACCTATCCCGAGATCGCAAAGATGCAGACCTCCGCTGTCATCCGCGCGGCTATCGCTGTGAAGGCAAAGCATCCCGATTGGACCATCGTTCCCGAGATCATGATCCCTCTCACCGGCGAAGTTAAGGAGATGAAGTTCGTTAAGGACATCGTGGTTGCTACCGCTAACCAGGAGATTGCTGACGCAGGCGTTGAGCTTGACTACCAGGTTGGTACCATGATGGAGATCCCCCGTGCTTGTCTGACCGCTGACGACATTGCAAAAGAGGCTGAATTCTTCTGCTTCGGTACCAACGACCTGACCCAGATGACCTTCGGTTTCTCCCGCGATGACGCAGGTAAGTTCCTGACCGCTTACTACGACAGCAAGATCTATGAGAACGATCCCTTCGCTAAGCTGGACCAGAACGGTGTTGGTAAGCTGATGGAGATGGCTGTTGCTCTGGGTAAGAAGACTCGTCCCGAGATCCACTGCGGTATCTGCGGTGAGCATGGCGGCGACCCCGTATCCGTTGAGTTCTGCCACAAGATCGGCTTGGACTACGTTTCCTGCTCTCCCTTCCGCGTTCCGATCGCACGTCTGGCTGCTGCTCAGGCTGCTATCAAGGCAAGCAAGTAATTGCGTTTATAAAGCAAAACGAAATCCCCATCGAGCAATCGGTGGGGGTTTTTGTATACGTATTGCAATTTATCAAGAATTATGATAAAATTACAAAAACGCAGAAGATAATTTATGGAATTCCCTTTTGATGACGCACCGAATACCATGGCAATTATATGTAGTCATGTTTTTGAACAAGGCGACAATATTTTGTATGTTTCCCATGACGAAGATGATGGGATGTGGCAGTTTTGGTGCGGGAAATCTCATGAAATGGATGATGCAAAAGTGGTTTTTCCGAGGGGATTTCTGTGCCCGCGGGAGAAAAGGAGTCAGACATGAAAACAAAATATCTTGCCATCCTGTACGCCATTGTTGCCGCCGCGCTGTACGCTTTGAACGCGCCTTTTTCCAAGACACTGCTGGAACAAATTTCGCCTGCCATGATGGCGGCGTTTCTGTACTTGGGCGCTGGAATCGGGCTGTTAGTTTATGGGCTTGCGTCGAAAAAGCTTGGGAATGCCCCCTCCGGGGAGCCCTTGACCAAAAAGGAACTGCCCTACACCCTGGGGATGATCCTCTTGGACATCGCTGCGCCGATTTTACTGATGCTGGGCGTACGGCTCTCCACCGCCGCAAACGTCTCTTTGGTGAACAATTTCGAGATCGTGGCAACCTCCTTGGTGGCACTTTTGATCTTTAGGGAGAAGATCTCCCGCAGGCTTTGGATCGCCATTGGTCTGGTAACGGTGGCAAGCGGGATCCTTACCTTTGAGGGCGCGGGTGCGTTTTCCTTTAACGCAGGCTCTCTGTTCGTCTGCGGCGCGTGTCTGTGCTGGGGTGTTGAGAACAACTGCACCAAGATGATCAGCAGTAAAAGCACCACCCAGATCGTGGTGCTGAAGGGCATCTTTTCGGGGCTGGGAAGCTTGCTCGTTGCCTTTGCGGCGGGGGAAGACCTTCCCGGTGCAGGTTGGATTTTATGGGCGTTGCTTTTGGGATTTGTGTCCTACGGGCTGAGCATTTATTTTTACATTAAGGCGCAGAAGGATCTTGGCGCCGCCAAGACCAGTGCTTACTATTCCATCGCTCCCTTTTTGGGGGTGACCTTCGGCATGGTGCTTTTGGGAGAACGCCCCGGCGTGCAATTCTACGTGGCGCTTGTGGTGATGCTGGTCAGCACGTGGCTGATGATCAGGGATACGTTGAAAACGGAGGAAGAAGCATGAAACTGTTTTTGCAAGCGATTGTAAAATTCCTATTGGGCGTGGTCTTGGTGGGGGTGTTGATCTTCCTTCCTGCGGGGACCTTCTCCTTTTTCGGCGGGTGGCTGCTGATGGGGATCTTGTTTATTCCCATGCTCCTTGCGGGGGTGGTAATGCTGGTCAAGAATCCCGCCTTGCTGAAAGGCCGCTTGGACGCAAAGGAAAAGCAAAAGGAGCAAAGCCTTGTGGTCAAGCTCAGCGGGCTAATGTTTATGGTTGGATTTACCGTATCCGGCTTGGGCGTGCGGTTTGATTGGTACAGACTGCCCGAGTGGGTGACCTACGCCTCCGCCGCGGTGTTCCTTTGCGCCTACGCCTTGTACGCAGAGGTGATGCGGGAGAACACCTATCTCAGCCGTACCGTTAAGGTGCAGGAGGGGCAAAAGGTGGTGGATACTGGGCTTTACGGCATCGTGCGTCATCCCATGTATTTTGCCACCGTGCTGTTGTTTTTCTCCATGCCCTTGGTGCTGGGGTCTCTGTACGGTTTTTTGATCTTTTTGGCATACCCGATTCTCATTGCGGTGCGGATCAAGCACGAGGAAGCTTTCCTTGAAAAAGAGCTTCACGGATATGCAGAATACAAGCAAAAAGTAAAGCATCGCTTGATTCCCTTCGTGTGGTGAAGGTTTTTGCGATCCGCGATTGTAGGCAATCAGTAAAGGTCCTCTCGGATTTTCCGAGAGGATTTTTGTGTGCGCTATTGCATATTTTTATAATTATGCTATAATTAAGTGTGTGCAAGCAGTGATGTCGCTGAACGTTCGGTGAGAATATTCAAAAACGAGGATTGGTTATGTCTGTTGAAGTGGTGATCAAGCAAAAACTGTTCGGTAAAAAAACGATGCCCCTTGAGGTCATCTTAGGCGAGGAATTGTATTACGGAAATTATGAAAACGACTGCCTGAACGTAGGGGAGATGGGGGCCGAGGAGATCCTGGTCTATAACCCCGAACGTATTGGCAGAGGGTTCAGCGTGATCTGGACGGCCGATGAGAAGAAAACCGTCTCTCTGCGGCTTCTCCAGCCTACCACCACACGGGAATTGCAGGACTTCTATGCCGCCGTGGAACGCATGGCCAAGCATTGGGAGGGCAGCCTGGAGGTGGATGGGCAAAAGCAAAGCTTGGAAGTCTTTTTGGCAAGCTATCAGGAAATGATGGAGTTTAACCTGAAAGCTCTCAAGGATTTTGCGGGGCAGGTGCTGGACGGCACCTACGATACCTTAGCCCTTTACGCTGCTATGTGGCCCATGTCCATGGGAAAAGAGGAGGCCGCCCTGTTTTTGCAAAATCCCCATTTGTTTGAAGAATGGCTTCACGAAAAACAGGCCATGAATGTGTATCACGAAAGTCCGGATTTCTTTGTGGGAGAGGCAGGGATTGTTGGCAGATTTATATTGGTAAACGATCTGCCTGCTATTTTCCCCGAGCCGCCCGCCGTTCCCATGGGGCTTGCCGATCCCAAAACAGGAAAGCGGCCGGAATCCGTTCAGTGGTTGGTCACTGTGGGCATTCAGGGGGAAAAAGAACCTCTTTGCGACATGGAGTATTCCGAATTTCTTCGCCTGCTTCCTGCGGAAAAGAAGTCCAAGTATGATGGCGGCCATTTTCTTCTTGCTGAGTTGACGGAAGAAGAAATCAGAGCTTTGGCGAACCGCTGAAGTTCCCCTGCGTTTGATTTGAATATGTTTGCCCGAAGGGGCAGTTTATGAAAAGTGAGGTTATCAATATGGCATTTCCTATTCAATTGCTGTGGCTGTTTGTGGCGGCTATGGTGATCAGTTCCATCGGTTTTAAGAATTACGTTTGGTTTATTTCTCTGGGCTACGGCTTTTCCATTGCGGGTGAGGGCGTGCTGATGCTGATCCTTTACGGTCAGTCCTTGCAGGTAGGCACTATTCTTTGCTCTGCACTGTTCATTGTGTACGGTCTCCGCTTGGGCGGGTATCTTGCCATCCGCGAGGCGAAGAGCAGCTCCTATAAGAAAAACATGACCGGTGAGATCAAGGACGGCAAGACCATTCCCATGGGGGTAAAGATCGCTATTTGGGTCACCTGTGCCGCGTTGTACGTTACCCAGGTTTCCGCTGTGTTCTACCGTATGCACAACGCCGCAGAGGATAACTTGGCTGTGTTTATCGGCGCAGGCATCATGGCGTTGGGCTTGCTCTTGGAGAGTGCCGCGGACGTTCAAAAGAACAACGCCAAGAAGAAAAATCCCAAGAGATTTGTGGATACCGGGCTGTACCGCTTGGTGCGTTGCCCCAACTATTTGGGGGAGATGATCTTCTGGACAGGCGTTGTGGTTTGCGGCATCGGTGCTTTGTCTTGGGGGCAGTGGATCGTGGCCGCCGTCGGCTATGTGGGCATCATCTTCGTCATGTTCAGCGGTGCCCGCCGTCTGGAGCTTCGCCAGGATAAAAACTACGGCGCGGACCCCGAGTATCAGAAATACGTGACCACCGTTCCGATCTTGCTTCCCTTTGTCCCGCTTTATAGCGTGAAGAAGCATAAGTGGCTGGTGGCGTAAGACGGTTGCAGGCATGGCGACTCTGCTGCGTTGCCGAAGTACATCATAAAACGCAAATCAACCTCTCGTTTTTGCTAAGCGGGAGGTTTTTTGCTTCCGAGAGAGGAAAAATTCTTCTTTTGGAAGCCGTTTTTTCATATTTTCTATTGACAAATAGAAAAACGTGTTGTATTATTGTGTTAGTACAGTAATACAACAAAGGGGGCGTGATTCCGATGCCTTGGAAATTCAACAGCTACGAAGCGGTGTTCATACAAATCGCCTCCCGCTTGCGGGGAGAGATCCTGCGGGGGAAATACAAGCCCGATCAGCAGATCCCGCCGGTGCGGCAATTGGCTTTTGATGCGGCGGTGAATCCCAATACCATGCAAAAGGCGCTGACTCTGCTGGAGGACGAGGGTCTGTTGTATTCCCGGGGGACGGTAGGTCGGTTTGTGACCACGGACACAGCGGTTTTAGAGCGTTGCCGGGAAACCGTCCGCAAGGACGCCGTCCGTCATTGGATCGAGGAAGCCCGTGAATTGGGGATCACCAAAGAAGAATTGATGAATTACATTGAACAGGAAGGGGGCGTCGAGGATGAAAAAACTGCTGACGATTCTATTGCTGACGGCGGTAACGCTTAGCGTTTCCGGCTGCGGCTTCCTGAGGGAAGGCAGTCTGATAGATCTGGACTACGTGACAGATCTTGAGGAAGCATACGTGCAAGGCTGTATGGATCAGGTGACGGAAGCCCTGAAAACGCAGGACGAGCAGAAGCTGAAAAGTCTGTTTTCACGCCGGGTGCAGAAGGACGCCGAGAATCTGGATGCCGCTATCAAAAACCTTCTGGAACAGGTGGGGGATAGCGTTATTTCCTGGGAGAAGCTTCCGATGGGATCTTTTTCCGGAGGGCATTTGTATTACGGCAGTCAGTCTATGATGATCAGCGTCTGGACATCTATCAAAACCGATACGCAAGAGTATGCAGTTCTGCTTCAAGGTATTTATGAGGACACCAATGAGCCCGATAACGAGGGTCTAATTGCACTGTTAATTTTCCGTGAGCACTACTCGGATTTGGACGCCAGCTGGTTGGACTGGAATGAACCGGGGTTGCATTTTCCTCGAACAATGTTGGAGGAATCCCACGCCGAAGAATACGTGGCAAAACGTATGGAACAGTTAACGGAAGCCTTGCAAGAGCAGGACAGAGACAAAGTAAAGAGCTTATTTTCAATTCAGGATCTGGAAAACGCCAAGGAGCTGGACGCGTCCATTGAGGAGCTTTTCTCCCTGGCGGGAACAAACGTAATCTCCTGGGAGATCTTACCGGACGGTATTGAATCCTGGCGGAATTATTCTTGCGTCCGGTTAACGACCTGGGTTTCTTTGAAAACCGATACCCGGGAGTTTGTGGTGATGCTTTTAGATTTTCCTGTAAACGAAAGCAAGCCGACCGAACAGGGATTGCGTTCCATCCACGTTTTCTCACCGCCTTATGAAGACATCAACAAAAACTATGTAAATCTGGCAATATCCGGTGTGCATATTTCCGCCGATTCAGAAAGGGGAGAAGAAGAATGAGTTTTTGGACTAACGAGCAAAGAGAAGACGCCGTTCTGATCTGCGAGGATCTTTGCAAAACCTATCACGGCTTGAACAGGCCCGTATTGGACCGTTTCTGCTGTCAGATCCCCAAGGGGAAGATCGTGGGACTGCTGGGGCCCAACGGGTGCGGTAAATCCACCCTGTTGAAGCTGATCACCGGGTTGTTGGTGGCAGACAAGGGAGAGATCTACATCGACGGGCAACTCCGCAGTGAGAAGACCAACGCCTTGGTTTCCTACCTGCCGGAACGCACCTATTTCAACAATTGGATGCGGGTGGAGGAGCTGCTTTCCTACTTTGCGGAATTCTACGGGGATTTCGATATCGCCCTGGCGCGGAAAATGCTTGCGGAATTGCAGATCGACACCACCGCCAAGTTGAAAGCTCTCTCCAAGGGTACCAAGGAAAAGGTGCAGTTGGTGCTGGTGATGGCAAGGCGCGCCAAGCTGTACCTGCTGGACGAACCCATCGCAGGGGTAGACCCTGCCGCCAGAGACTACATTTTGCAGACCATCATCGGGAACTACAACCCCGAAGCCACGGTGATCATCACCACCCACCTGATCTACGATATTGAACCGATTCTGGATGAATTTCTGTTTATGGGCTACGGCGGCGAAGTAATGCTTTCCGGCGTGGCGGACGAGGTGCGGAACGAAAAGGGCAAATCCTTGGATGAGCTATTCAGAGACTGCTTCCGCTACACGCCCCCCACCGAGAATACCTGGAGGTGACGGAAATGACCATGTTTAAAAAGGCTTTCAAATATGATTTTGGCTACGTCTACCGTTTTTGGTGGATCATTGTGGCTTCTGTTTTGGGGCTGTCTCTGCTGGGGAGCATGGCGTTCCGCTTTGTGGCGACCTTTGAGACCAGAACGGCATCCACCCTGGGGATGTTCCTATACACCATGGCAAATATTTTCATGTTCGCTTCCTTCTTTGCCATTGCCATGTCCTTTTTGGTGCCCCAGATCCTTTGTTACGTACGGTTTTATAAAAACTTCTTCACCGATGAGGGCTACTTGACCTTCACCTTGCCCGTTTCCCGCAGAACGCTGTTCCTTTCCAAAACGGTGAACGCGGTGCTTTGGACGGTACTCCATGGCTTGCTTTTGGTTGTGGCGGGGGCGATCATCATCACTGTCGCTCCGGTGCCCAACCGCGGGGAATTGTTGACCTTTATCCTTTGGGAGGATGTGGGAGAGATTTTCTCTTACTTGTGGAAGTCTTTGGGCGGTTGGCTGTTGGTTTACATTTTGGAGGGCATCCTCATGGCCATTGCCGCCGGTTGGTTTACCTGCGCCTTGGTACAGTTTTGTATCACCATCGGCGCTGTGGTGGCAAAGAAGCACAAGGTCCTTGCCGCCTTTGGTATCTACTACGGCGTGAATACGGCAACCACCTTTGCGCTTCAGTTTGTCATCGGATTGGGGCTGATCTTCGTGGTGGTGCCCATGTTTGCGTTGTTGGAGCTTGCAACCTTCGCCGTGACCTGCACCTCCGTGGCGCTCCTTTTGTTGATCGTGCTGATGGGGGAGATCGCCGTGGCCTGTCTGTTCCATTTCCTGGCCTTGGGAACTCTGGAACGGAAGCTGAATCTTTCGTAAGGAGGGAAAACATGATGAAAATGAATCAATGGAGAACCCTTTCCTTTGCTTTGGTGTGTATGCTGTTGATTGCCGTCCTTTCCGTCCCCGTGCTGGCAGACGAGGAGGCCTCGCCGTGGTATTTCCGGGACGAAGAAACCCTGATGCACGGCGGCACAGAGTACACTCTCTATGAGCCTTACTCTCCCCTTGGGCAAACAGGCACGGTTTTCTATTATTACAGCCAAGGGTTGGGGGATTACCGCACCGTGTACGTCAACAGTCCCGATGCTGTCTATGCAAGGGTGGACGGGTATCTGTATGCCACGGCGGAGGGCATTCGTGCTTTGGAGCGCCTGCAGGAGGGGGAGGCAAGCCAATACTTCTTGTATGACGCGTCGGCCCCAAGCTGTCGGGTAAAGCTGGAGATGGATCTTTCGGGAGGCTTCATGAAAAACGGCGAAAAGGTTATTCTGGATGTGCGCGATCTGGAGAACAAGATTCGCTACTCCCTGCGGGGCGCGGAAACCTACGGCTATTACGGCTGTACCTACGGCGAGGTGTATTACCTGAACGGGGAATATTACTATATTCATTACCTTGATTTGGGAAATCAGTATTTTGATTCCGACGGCTACTTCTCTTACCGCAAGGGGGAGGTGGAGGCGTACCGCTTGTCAAAGAATACGGTATATAAGCTGCTTGAATTGGTAAGCGATATGGACTTCATTTCCACAGAATACGTGCTTCTTGACGGTATCGATACCGATGAATTGGCGGGAGATATCTTTAATTCCGAACGGGGTGCTTTCGTCGTGGGCATGGTGGTGTTTGGTATTCTGCTGCCCCTTCCCTTGCTGATCGTGGGGCTTGCCTTCCCCCGTTCCCATCGTAAGGGCTATCCCAAGTATTGGTATATCTTAGCGGGAGTAGCGGCCCTTTGGATGGCGCTTTCCATCCTGCTGATGGTGATCGTTCTGTAATACTCAATCTTATCGACCGTAGTTTATCGCTGCGGTCGATATTTTCCTCTTGCTTTTTGGGGGCGGATGGAGTATAATAGAACGAATGAAAAAACGAGGTTTTTGTCATGGAAGAAAAATTTTACACCGTTGCCTCCATCGAGGGGGAATACGCCTACCTGCGGGAGGATGACGGCGGAGAAGTGATGATCGCGCTGTTTTTACTGCCCGATGGGGTGGATATCGGTACCCGTTTGCGTTGCGAGTGCTTCGCTTACGAGATCGTAGACTGAATTTTTGAAAAAAGGAAAAAGAAAAATGAGCAAATATCAAACACAGGAAGAGCGTTTGGTGCGCATCAACGAGCTGGCACAAAAGGAGCGGGAGGGCGGCTTGACCCCCGAGGAGACGGCAGAGCGTGCCGAGCTGAGAGAGGAATACCGTTTGGCATTCCGCGCCGCATTCAAGGGAATTCTGGATAACACCTACGTCCAAAAGCCCGACGGTAGCCGTAAAAAGCTACAATCCAAAACACCCAAGCAATGAAACGGATTTTACTTTTGCTTTTGAGCGGGCTTTTACTTTGCAGCTGTGTGGCTATGACGGAAGAGTCCGACCATCTCAAACAGGATTTTTTGGCGGCGGAAAGCCGTAGCCCCGAGGAGCTTGCCCTGCTGGCAAAAAAGACCGTGATCCTGGATGCGGGGCACGGCTTTGAGGATCCCGGGTGCGAATATCCCGACAACGGCATCATCGAGCGAGAGTTGAACCTTCTGCTCACCCAAAAGATCGCCTCGGCCCTCAGAGCCCACGGCGTGACCGTGATCCTGACCCATAACGGGGAGAGCTTCCTCGGGCGGCAGGCTTTGGACGCTTTGGCATTAGAGAAGGGGTACGATCTGGCGGCGTATCTCCATGCCTTGATCTCCGCATACAGCGGCAGAGAAGGGGATGCCTTGGAGAATACCGTGACGACCTTTGGGCAGGGTGTGAACAGTGACGGGGTGTACGATACCTTCGAGCGGGCGTATTACGCCAAC
>JAFYNA010000101.1 GCA_017549925.1 Clostridia bacterium
AGCATATCTTGAAGCGGGAGGGCTTGTTATGAAGTTAGCCTACGCAATCTGCGGTTCCTTTTGCACCCACGCACGGGCTTTGACACAGCTGAAAAAGCTTTGCGAGGAGCATGAGGTCTACCCCATTCTCTCGGAGATCTCCGCTGTCACGGACACCCGGTTCGGCACTGCCGACGAGCTGAGAAAAACGGTGGAGGAGCTTACCGGCAGGGCTCCTATTCTCACCGTGAAGGAGGCGGAGGAGGTGATCACCCGGGGGAATTTCGATGGGGTCATCGTCTCCCCCTGCACGGGGAACACCCTTGCCAAGCTTGCCCACGGCATCACCGACGGGGTGGCGACCATGGCGGTGAAGGCACAGCTTAGGAACCGCCGTCCCGTGGTGATCGCCATTGCCACCAACGACGGGCTGGGGGCGAATCTGTTCAACATCGCCATGGTGCTGGAGAAGAAGAACGTGTACTTCGTCCCCTTCGGGCAGGACGACGCCTACGACAAGCCCACCTCTCTCATCTGCGATTTCAAGCGGATCCCCGACACCTTAGACGCCGCCCTCCGCGGCAGGCAGTTACAGCCGGTGCTTTTGGAGTGAGGGGAAAGGAAAACCACCGAGGGCGAAGTTCCCTCGGTGGTTTTGCTTTTGTGTTCTTATGAAGCCCCAACCGTTAGAGCACGCTTTTTACGTCGTTCAATCACAAAACGAATGATCCAGCAGACCCAAATGGCAAGCGTCAAGGCAACTCCCCCGTGGGTATGGAACTCCGTCAGCGGGTGCCACCAAAAGGCATCGGCGTAAAGCAAAAGCGTCAAAATTCCAAAGCTTCCGAACAAACAGCGCCAAACGGTGCCATAGCGCATGGAAGGCAGAAACGAGGTTCCGAAGTCCAACAAAGACAGGATGCCTGTGACAAGAGGCAAATACAAAACATAAGCCAAAATCAAAACAAGACCATTTCTCGGCCAATACCAACCATCCATATAAATATCGGCAATCCACATTGTCAAAGCAAAGATCAAATGAACCGAATAGCCAAGCAGGATAACAATGTTTCTCTTTTTCATACGATTCTCACGCTTCGGCAGATTCATCACCCGATCTGCAAAGCGAAACGCCCTCCTTCGTTGTTATTTGCGATCAACCGCCTTTTCCTCCCAGTTCTTCATAGCAATCCACGGCAATTCCGTTTTCGTCAAAACGAATGACAAAGTATTCTTCCGGGTAGGTTCCCAAATACCCCACCCGTTCTTCCTCGATGAGGTAATAGCCTTCGTAACGGCCATCGGGCAATAACTCCACCCTGTAGAACGTGCCGTACTGCTCCTGTATCTCCACAGAGGTCTTGCCGATGATCCACTCCTCGTCATATCCACAGCCGGAAAGAACGGTAGAAAGCAACACACAAAGAATGAAGATGGAAATAAACCGCTTTGCTTTTTTCATTTATGCCTCCTTAATATTCACCATGTTCTTCAATTTGCGCTTGCACAATATTACTCTATCTGCACGAATCGCTGCTACATACCAATCATCACCTGTTATTGGTAAATCCGCGATGATTCTGCTTTACGGATCCGTTGTATGAGCCATCGGACTCCCCTCCTTGCGGTTTTGGGCATCTTTACAGTTTTACTATAGCAAATATAGGTTTTCGTGTCAATAGTTCACAAGAAGAATTTACCATTCGTTTTAAAAAACGCCTTGTTCGCAAAACAAAAACCCGCCGTTTTGGCGGGTTTTTGCAATGGGTTTTTCGGGGGTTAGCCCTCTTATTTCATGTTCAGGAACACTTCCAGGATACGGTAGAGCTCGGACTCCTTGTTGTCTCTTCTCCAGGAAGCGGCGTAGCGCTTGCACCAATCCTCGGTGAAGCCTGCGGGGGTCTGCTTCTTGCCGCCGTGGTATCTTGCGGAGGACATACACATCAGGTATTCACCCTCTGCGGCGATGGTGAGATCCTCGATGATGTCGTTCTGCACGGGCAGGGAACGGAACTTATCGGCAAGCTTGAGAGACTTGTTTGCCGCGGCAACCAGCGCCTTGGGATCGGAGCTGGACTGCATCCAGGTAGAGCCGCCGAAGAACTGCACGCAAAGCACTGCCCAGTTGAATACCTGACAGCAGTCGCCCAGCTCGCGGACGTATTCCATGGCCTTGCCGGTCTTATCGCCGTATACCAGGTAGGAAACACGGTTGTCGAACTCCTTGGAGGGAACGTTCTCATCCTTGTTCCAGGAAATTGCCGCGCCCAGCACGATGCCGTAGAGGGTGGTATTGATGGCGGCGGTGTGGCCGTAGTCGCCCCAAGCGGTGTTCAGAGAGCCCATGGCGCCGTTTTCGTGGCCGGAGCGGATCATCTTGATGATGTTCTGCTCTGCGTAGTTGGCAACCTCGCTCATCTGGTTCCAGCAGGAGGTACCGGGGCAGAGGATCTGCGCGTAGCCCGCATCGCGGAACTTCACGGTGTTCTCCAGATAGGGGTTGGCATCGTAGCTCCAGTTGAGCATCACAACGTCCTTGGGGAAGCTGTCCATGATCTCGGGATGGTGGAGAATGATATCCCCCCACATCATAACGGTCTTGCCGCGGGAGGTGACGTGGTCGATGATCTTGCGGGTGAACTCCAGATACAGAGCGCCGCTGTCCTTGCCTGCGTTTCTGCCCTTGCCAAGGTCGAAGGTCTCGTCGCAGCAGATGTTGAAATACTTGCTGCGGAAGAGAGGGATGTACTGATCGATCATGCTGCCGATGATGTTGATGCTCTCGGGATTGGAGGGATCGATGGTATGGTGGATCATGGCATCATACCACTTGTTGCCGGAGGGCTCGTAGGTCTCCAGCTCGCAGTACTGCTTCCATCTGGGGCTTTCCAGCAGACGGTACAGATGGCCGAAGGTGGAAAGAGAGGGAACGAAGTCAATGAAGTTATCGTAGCAATACTGATCCAGCTCCATGATCTCAGCGGCGGTCATGGCGTTATCGGGACGGGCGATGCCCAGATATTCGTCAAACAGGAAAGTATGCTCGATGTAAAGCTGGAAGGCGTTCTCCTTGTAATATGCCAGCATATCGATGATGCGCTTGGTGGATTCCACGGTGGGAACTCTGCCGCGGGAGATGTCCTGATAGAAGCCGCGGGACTTCATGTCGGGGGCATCCTCAATGTCCAGCACAGAGATCACGCCCTTGGTGTCCTTGATCAGCTGGCGCAGGGTCTGGATACCGTAGAACAGACCTGCCAGAGAAGCACCTCTGACGGTAACGGAGGCGGGGCATACGGCAAGGGTATAGCCCTCACCCTCGCCCTCCTCGGCGATGAGGTTGATGCAACCGTCCAATGCGGGCTCGCCCAGCACCTTGGTCACGGCGATCTCGGTACGGGTCTCGGCGGAAAGCTCCTCTGCCAGCTTCTGCGCCGCCTTGAAAATACGGTAGTCGCAGGAGTAGCTCAAAGCGATCTTGTAGTTCTTCAAATTGGTGCTTCCCTTGCCCAGGGTAAGGGCTTTGGGAGCGGGGATCAACATATTCAACATATACGTTCTCCTTGATTTTTTTGCTTAATTTCTTTTTACCATAACCAAAGGAAAATGTCAACCCGAAAACCGCATTTTCCCAAAAAGAGCCGTTTTTCTTTTGGTTAAGTTTTGGTAAAAATCCTCTCGTATGTTTGATAGGGGGGTGTTTTTTTGTCTAAAAAACCAAAAATGCCGATTTGGTAAAAAAATAGTAAATTTTCTATTGACAGACTTGCCGCAGATAAATATAATAGGTAGCGTGCGAAATGCGGGATTTTTCACGAAAGCTCCGTTTTGCACAAAGGAACATGAATCAAAAAATGCGGAAAACCCGCAAAAGAAAGGAACATAGTATGGGAATCGAACTCGTACTCGGTCTTGTCATTGTTGCTGCATTGGCAGGACTCATCTACGCCGCGTTCAACTTCTTCTCCGTTAAGAAGCTCCCCGAGGGCAACGAGAGAATGCAGGAAATCGCAGGCGAGATCCGTCTGGGTGCTATCACCTTTATCAACTACGAATACCGTGTAGTTGCAGTGGTTGCAGCCATCATCGTTGTAGTGCTTGCTGCACTGATCTCCTGGTCTTCCGCAGTAGCATTCCTGGTAGGTGCCGTTATGTCTGCTATCGCAGGCTACATCGGCATGAAGATCGCTACCTACGCAAACGTCCGTGTAACCAACAAGGCTCTGACTTCCAAGTCTCTGGCTGATACCTTGAAGGTTGCTTTCAAGGGCGGCTCCGTTATGGGTCTTTGCGTAGCAGGCTTCGCTCTGCTGGGTGTGTTCATCACCTTTATCCTCTTCGGTATCGGCTTCGGTCAGATCGACTCCGCTATCGCTAAGGATGCTACCAACGTATCCTTCAAGTCCATCGTTGGTATGTTCACCGACCTGAACCTGGGTGCTTCCTTCACCATGACCCTGTCCTCCTACGCTCTGGGTTGCTCTATCATCGCTCTGTTCAACCGTATGGGCGGCGGTATCTACACCAAGGCTGCCGACATGGGTGCTGACCTGGTAGGTAAGACCGAGGCTCACCTCCCCGAGGATGACCCCCGTAACCCCGCTACCATCGCTGACAACGTTGGTGACAACGTAGGCGACGTTGCAGGTCTGGGCTCCGACCTTCTGGAAAGCTTCGTTGGCGCAATGCTCTCCGGTACCATCATGGCTATCGAGCTGTTCACCAACCTGCTGTTCCACGACTCCGCACTTCTCAAGGCTTTGATCTACTTCCCCTTGGCACTGGCAGGTATCGGTCTGATCGGCTGTGTACTTGGTATCGCTTCTCTGTTCATCCGTAAGAAGCTCTCCTCCAACCCCCACAAGGAGCTGAACGCAGCTACCTGGGTTTCCGCCGGCATCACCATGATCGTTGGCTTCGTTGCTTCTTACTTCATCTTCGGCAGCCTGAACGTTGTTGACGTAAACGGTGAGGCTTCCACTCTTGCAAACGAGATCGGCTTCCGTTTCGGTTGGGTCTCCCCCATGATCGGTGCCGCTATCGGTATCGTTGCCGGTATCGTTATCGGTAAGCTGGCTGAGTACTACACCTCTGCTGACTACAAGCCCACCCAGGGCATCGCTCAGTCCTCTGTTCAGGGTCCCGCGCTGACCGTTACCCAGGGTCTGGCTGTTGGTATGATCTCCTGTATGTGGCCCTGTATCGTTCTGGGTCTCTCCATCTTCGTATCCTTCATCATCGCAGGTCCTTACGGCGTAGCTGCTGCAGCTATGGGTATGCTGTCCTTCGTTGCTACCACTGTATCCGTTGACGCTTATGGTCCCATCTCCGACAACGCAGGCGGTATCGCAGAGATGTCTTACCTGCCCGAGGAGGTTCGTGAGATCACCGATACTCTGGACTCCGTTGGTAACACCACCGCTGCAATCGGTAAGGGCTTCGCAATCGGTTCTGCTGCAATGGCAGTTCTGTGTATGATGACCTCTTACATGTTCTCCTTCAACCACGTTAACCCCGACTTCGGCATCAACCAGATGTTCGACGGCGTTGTACTGAACGTTATCAACCCCTTGGGTCTGACCGGTGCCATCTTCGGCGCGGCTATGCCCTTCCTCTTCTCCGGTATGCTGATCAACGCAGTTGCTAAGGCTGCACAGCGCATGGTTGAAGAAGTTCGTCGTCAGTTCAAGGAGATCCCCGGTCTGCTGGAGGGCACCGCTCGTCCCGACACCAAGACCTGTATCCAGATCTCCACTCAGGGCGCTATCAAGGAAATGACCGCTCCTGCACTTCTGGCTATCGCATTCCCCGTAGCTTGCGGCTTCATCTTCGGTGCTGAGTTCGTAGGCGGTATCCTGGTTGGTTCCACTCTGTCCGCTATCATGCTGGCAATCTTCTGCGGCAACTCCGGCGGCGCTTGGGACAACGGTAAGAAGTACATCGAGACCGGTGCTGTTGGCGAAGGCTGCGGCAAGGGCTCTCCCACCCACGATGCAGGCGTTGTTGGTGACACCGTTGGTGACCCCCTGAAGGACACCGTTGGTCCCTGCCTTGACATTCTGATCAAGATCATGTCCAACCTTGCACTGGTTATGGGTTCTGCATTCGCTACCTACAACCTGTACGACATCATCACCAAGTAAGTTCGACTTACAAAGCAAAATTTCGCCTGCCGAGGGCTTTCCTCGGCAGGCTTTTTGTTTTTCACTTTTGGGCGCCCCCCTTGATTCCCGCGGGAAAACGTGGTATACTGTAAGTAATCTCAAAAAGAAGGTATCCCCATGATCATTGACTTCCACACCCACGTATTCCCCGACACCTTGGCACCCAAGGCGGCAGCCAGCCTTTCCGCCGTGGCAGGGCTTTCCATGTTCTCCGATCTGACGGTAGCAGGTCAGCTTGCGGTGATGGCAGAGGACGGCATCGACCACGCGGTGGTTCTCAACACCGTTACCAACACCCGCCAGGTGGAGAAGGTAAACGGCTTTGCCTTAGAGACGGCGCAAAACGTTCCTTCCTTTACTGTATTCGGCTCGGTTCACCCTTTGGGTGAGGATCCCGTAGGGACTGTGAAGCGGCTGTATGACAAGGGCATCCGCGGGCTGAAGCTCCACCCGGATTATTTGGGAGTGCCCTTTGACCATCCTGCCTATCGCCCCATTCTGAAGGCGGCAAGCGAGCTGCAGATCCCCGTGGTGATCCACACGGGCTTCGACCCCGTGTCCCCCGACTTTTACCACGCGCCGCCCGGGATGATCCGCAAGGTGGCAAAAGAGTTCCCGGAGCTGATCCTGGTCTGCGCCCACATGGGCGGTATGTGTCTGTGGGACGAGGTGCTGGAAGAGCTGTGCGGACGGAAGGTCTATTTCGATACCGCCATGTGCTGTGAGCGTGCGGGAATGACCTCCGCCATGGGAAAAGCGTTGGTTGCCGCCCACGGTGCGGAGCGGATTTTGTTCGGCTCGGATCTGCCTTGGGCAAGGCCTCGGGAGATCTTGGATTTTCTTGACACTTGGGAGCTTACCCCCGAGGAAAAGGACGCCATCCTTTGGAAAAACGCCAAAACCCTGCTGGGGCTTTGAAAAAGCGCCCTCGCGCAGGATGCTTTTCGGAGCGGCAGGTTGGTTTTTTGGTCAAAATCCCCAATTTTTCCTTTTGTTTTTGTGCAAAGGCAAAAATCGAAAAATCCACTTGATTATTTTGAAATAACATGATATACTATAACAGTATAAAAATCCCTGATTGTCGGAAAAGGGGCTTCCCCCCGCTTTCGGCAACCCGTCGGGAATCATCAGGAGGACATATGATGAAAAAGTTTATCGCATTGACACTGTGCCTTTGCCTCTGTCTGGCTGTTCTGACCTCTTGCGGTCTGGGCGAAGACGAGAAGGGCCCCAGCATCCAGCTGTATCTGGCGGATTTCCCCCAGACCCTTGACCCCGCTCTGGTACACGCCAACTCTGACGTGACCCAGCTGCTCAGCCTGCTGTTTGAGCCGCTGACCACCATCGATGAGGACGGTGACGTTTCCGGCGCGCTGGCAAGTGACTGGTATTCGTACTATGACGAAGTCAATGAAGAATATGCAATCTACTTTGAGCTGGAGGAGACCTTCTGGTCCAACAGCAACCAGGTTACCGCAGACGACGTGATCTACGCTTGGAAGCGTATCCTCGCTCCCGCTACCGAGAGCCCCTATGCTTCTCTGCTGTACTGCATCAAGAACGCTAAGGCCGTTAAGGCAGGTCTGATGACCTCCGACGACTTGGGTATCACCGCAGAGGACGACACTCTGCTGAAGGTGGTATTCGAGGACGCTAAGGACTTCTCCGAGGAGGAGCAGCAGGAATACGGCATCTACCCCTACGTTTACGACGAGGCTACCCACGAGGCAGCTTGCGACCGTTTCGTAGAGACCGTTGCCAACGTTCACCTCTCCCCCGTTAAGGAAGACGTTGTTAAGCGTTACACCAACCACAAGGTAGACGGCGACGACCGTATCTATCAGTGGGGTGACTACTCCGCCGCTTCCATCGTATCCAACGGCCCCTTCAAGGTGCAGGCTTACGAGATCGGCAAGAAGCTGGTTCTGGAGCGTAACAACTACTACCGTCTCGAGGAAGAGATGGCTGTGGACGAGCACGTAACTCCCTACCGTTTGACCATCTACTACTACGAGGGTCAGCTGGGCTATGCTCCCAACGCGGCAGAGGGTCTGACCCAGGAGCAGTATCAGTCTCAGCGTTACGACAACGGCGAGATCTTCCTGCTTTCCGCCTTCAACAAGGACAACTACGGTAAGTATGCAGATGATATGGAGACTGCCTCCACCACCAACGGCTACGCTTACCTGTTCAACACCAAGACCATTCCCGATGCCAACGTTCGTAAGGCACTTTCCGCCGCACTGAACCGCACCGAGATCGTGAACAACATCACCGCTACCGGCGAGGTTGCCGCTACCGGTTACGTTCCCGGCGGTGTTTACAACACCGAGAACGGTACCGATTTCCGTACCACCGGCGGTGACCTGTATGCCAACTACACCATGGACAACGCTAAGTCCTGGGCAAATGGCGCAGGCTCCTACAAGCTGATCTATCTCATTCCCGATGACGTGAAGCGTTACGCAAACTACTACGACATCCGCGACAAGTTCGTTGATTACAACGTATACGCCGAGATCGCAAACTACGCAGTTTCCAAGTGGGCTGAGGCAGGTATCACCGTTAAGGCTACCGGTCTGGCTTACGACGATTACATGGCAGCCTTGAAGGCAGGCGACTTCGATATCATCGGTTACAGCGTGATCATGGACTCCACCGACGCTCTGGCATATCTGGCTCCCTACGCTACCATGTACAGTGGCCGTCCCGTTTCCATCAGCTTGGACGCTAAGTCCTACACTCCCGGTTACACCTACCTGGACGATGCTGAGTACGACGCCCTGATCGATAAGGCTACCTACACCGCAGATCCCGCCGCACGTGCGCAGGCTCTCCACGATGCAGAGGCTAAGCTGGTTGATCTGTGCCCCGCAACCATGCTGTTCTACTACACCAACAGCTACGTTGCAAACAGCAGCTTGAAGAGCATCGGCGACGCCGACTACTTCGGCAGCTTCGGCTTTATCGATGCGTCTCTCAAGAACTGGAGAGAGATCAACGCTAAGGAAGATGCAGAAAGCGCCGCGCTGGAAGCAGCTAACGCAGAGGAATAATCCTCTCGACTCCATTTTGAAACTCGAAGATCCTCTTAGCGCAGGGCATCCCTACACTAAGGGGATCTTTCCCTTTATAAAAGTTTAGAAAGGATTTTACGAAATGAAAAAGAAACTGACAGCATTTCTGCTTTTGATCACGCTTCTGTTGGCAAGCTGCTCCGCCGCGGTGGAGGACGTCACCTCTTCCCCCGATGACAGCAGTCTTCCCATCGAGCTTTTGCCCGAATGGGAAAACCGCGTGCAGCAGTTGAATGCCCTTTACGGAGAGGAGATCAACCGCTTAGACCTTAGCCGCATCCTGCTCTCCGAGGGCAGTACGGTCACCGCCTCCCGCGACGGCAACGGCAACCTCTCTCTGCTCACCGACGGCAAGGAGCTGAAGGACGGCACCTCCGAGGGCACCGTGAAGTATGCTGGCAAAGAGGATCTGGCGCTGACCATGGACATGGGCTCCGTGAAGGAAGACATCTGTGACCTGGGTGTGGGTATGCTTTACGCCACCGGCCTCAAGGGAAGCCTGCCCAAGTTTGCGAAATTTTATGTTTCCGATGACGGCGAGAACTACCTGCTGGTGGGCACCGCATACAGATATGACAAGATCGATAACAACACCCGCAGTGTGATCGAGCTTCGCCTGCAGAACAAGATCTCTGCTCGTTACATCAAGG
>JAFYNA010000102.1 GCA_017549925.1 Clostridia bacterium
GAGGTGGTGCCTGCGGTAGAGGAGGTGTTCTCAGTGCTCTGGGTAGAGCCGCAGGAGGCCAGCAGAGGGCAGACAAGCAGAAGCATTCCCAACAGGAGCGCAAACAGTCTTCTTGTTGTCATAGTCTTGTTCCTTTCCAAAATATCCTTAAAGGATTTTGATACAGAGTTATTATAATCCTTTTGAAGCGGTCTGTCAATCTACGAATAGTCTAAATAGCGGGAGCTGTTTTTGGGGAAAATCACAATGAATACGTGCTTTTATGCAACAATGCAAAAATCCGAAGCGATGCCGGTGTGGGTCGCTTCGGATTTTTTGATTGCTTTAAGAAATCTGTTGCATCAGCAATACGCAGTCGTAGATAGTGAGTTCACCGTCAAAGTCCAAGTCGATGAGAGTCTCTGCTTGGGTGTTGCCCACCAGGACGGACATGAGAAGCTCTACGTCGGATTGATCGACGGTGCCGTTGCCGTCTGCGTCGTAGGCGGGTTCCTTCTTGTAAGTTTTCGTTGTGCCGCAGGCGGTGCAGATATAGGTGGTCCAACCGCCGCCCACGCAACCGGGAGGAATGATTTCAATGTCTTCCCAGGTGTGCTCTTCCGTTTCGTAAGCGGAACAGTATTTATTCGTACAATAGCGTACATGGGTATCGTAACTGTTGTCCTTCCATTCGCCGAAGTTATGGCCCGTGGCGGGGATGGTCTCGGAGCCGCCTTCACCGCAATATTCGCAGAAGGCGCCCTTGTAGCCCTCCTCCTCGCAGGTGGGCTCGCGGGAATCCTCCACGTAGTTATGCCCCGTGGCGGGAAGGTAATCATCGGTGTAGCTGTCACCGCAATGGCAGGTATAGGTGGTAAAGCCGCCTTCCGTGCAGGTAGGCTCGGTGACCACCGCCTCGTATTGATGATCGGCAGGGGTGGAGAAGATCTTATCCTCCAAGCCGCAGGTGAGACATTCTCTTCTCAGGGTGCCGGAGCCTTGGCAAGTGGGGAACACCTCGATCTCCCACTCGGTATAATCGTGTCCTGTGGGGTCTGCGTAATCGTCGGTGTAGCTGTTGCCGCACGCGCAGGAGTAGGTGGTGTAACCGCCCTCCGTGCAGGTGGGGTAGGTGATCTCCGCCTCATAAACGTGGGTGTGGGCATTGGCGGGATCGTAAGCGGTGGGATGCAGCGTGGGAGACGCCACGATCACTTCGCCCGTGCCATAGAAGTCGCCGTTGGCCACGTGGGACTGGTTGAAGGGAATCTTGTTGAAATAGGTGGGGACGGTCTCGCCGCCTACCAGGAAGAAATCGTAATAAATGCCGCTTTCCTGATCGTCCCAGGTGACGTCCACTGCGTACCAGTTACCGTCCTCCATGCGCACGGCGTTCCAGGCGTGAGCCTCGGAGCCGACGGAGGTATGCCCCACGCCGATGACCATGGCGGAAGGGATCTCCAGCAGCTCGCAGAAGATCTTGAAGGCCTTGGCGTAGCCCTCGCAGACGGATTTACCCTCCAAAAGAGGGCCGATGATGTTGTGGGAGTTGGTGCTTTCCACGTAAACAACCGTCTCGCAGAGATAGTCGTGGAAGATCTTCATCCATTCGTAAGGCGTTGTGCCCTCATGCAAAGGCAGAGCGAGGAAAAGCTCCTCCAGCTCCGCAAGGGTCGCCTCGTAGCTTTCGTCGGTGTAGCCGCCAAAGGGCTTCAGCATACAAGTTATCACGATCTCGGTGACCAGTGTGCCGTAAATGTTGATATTAATGCCGTAAGACACGCCGTCGGCCCAGAACAGCAAGGGGTTATCCAAAAAAGCGGCGGCGTAGGCGGGCAGCACAAAGCTGTCCACGAAGGCAAGGATGGCGTCTTGCACCTCCTGTGAGATGGAATTCCCTTCTATGGTGAATTCCGGGAGCTCCGTCAAGACCACTTCAAAGGAGCAATTCTCGGGGGAGGCACCGCAGATGTCTTCAAAGATACCGCGCTGGATATCATTCTCCAGTTGATCGTAATACAGATGGGAAACGGAAAAATCCGGGGTAATCAGGCCGTAGAGCCGCTCCTCGGAGACGTACCGCGTGCCCAAAGAGAGGGTCTTACCGCCATGCGCCGTAACGGGGATGGCTTGGAACAGCAGGATCAACAGCAGACAAATAGGAAGAAGCCGTACCTTGAGAAAACGTTTCATAAACGGATGCTCCTTTTTTGATTTATTTACAAATAGAAGTATACTCTCTTTTGCCGTTTTTGTCAAGGACGAAAAAAAGCCTTGTTCCTCTGTAAAATCCTATTGCAAAACTGCGGGAAATGTTGTATACTGAAATCAACGAAAACAAAGCGAGGGATAGGGATATGATCAAGGATTGGCTGAGTAAGAGCGCGGGAGACGTGGCGGAGCAGTTGATTGCCCGCAACCGCGAGAACGAATCTGATGCCGCTGTGGCAGGATTTGGCGTGAAGGACAGGGTCTACCGCGCCACGGAGCTTCTGCGGGCGGCGATGTTCCCCAATGTTTTCTCCGACGAGGTGATCCCCGAGGCGTGTTTGCCCACTTTCGTTTCCGATAATCTGCAGAAGGCGGCTATGCTCCTTTACGGAGTGATCAGCGAGGTGTTCTGCTATACCTGCGGGGGAGACGCCCCTTTGGGAGGAACCTGCGCTTCCTGCGAGGAGAAGGCGGACCAGGCAGTCTGCGCCTTTATGGACACCCTGCCCGAGGTGAGCCGTCTGTTGAATACCGACATCACCGCGGCCTATCTGGGAGACCCTGCCGCCAAGGGAAAGACCGAGATCATGCTGGCCTACCCCTCCTTTGAGGCGGTAAGTATCTTCCGTCTCGCCCACAGCCTGCACGTTTTGGGGGTTCCGCTGATCCCCCGTATGATGACGGAATACGCCCACCAGAAGACGGGGATCGACATCCATCCCGGCGCCACCGTGGGGGAAAGCTTCTTCATCGACCACGGCACCGGCGTGGTCATCGGCGAGACCTGCACCATTGGCAAGGGCGTGAAGCTTTATCAGGGCGTGACCTTGGGCGCAAAGAGCTTCGAGATGGATGAAAACGGCAACCCCGTGAAGGGGATCAAGCGTCATCCCGACATCGGTGACCGCGTGGTGATCTACGCAGGAGCCACCATTCTGGGAGGCAATACCCACATCGGGGATGACAGCGTCATCGGCGGTAACGTGTGGCTGACCCACTCCGTCCCTGCCGGTAGCAAGGTGTACAACACCTTGTCCAACAAGGAACGCTCATAAAAAACGCCGCAACGCGGCCGATACCCGAAAACAAGCCGAAGAGCCGCGTAAAAACGGCTCTTTTTGCGTATTTTTGGCAACAACTTGGCAACATCCGCGGGATATACTGAAAGCATAGAAGGGAGGCGTGAAGGATGGCAAAAATTTTGATCGCAGAGGACGAACAAGCGATCAACCATCTCATCAAATGGAATTTGGAGCTGGTGGGGCACACCTGCGCCCAGGTGTACGACGGAACCTCCGCTCTTGCCGCCGCAGAGGCGGGCGGGTACGATTTGCTGATCTTGGACGTGATGCTCCCCGGACTTTCCGGTTTTGAGATCCTACCCCGCTTGCAGGGATTGCCCGTGATCTTCGTCACCGCCAAGGCGGGGGTGGCAGACCGTCTGCGGGGGCTGCAGCTGGGGGCGGACGACTATATCACCAAGCCCTTTGAGGTTTTGGAGCTGGTGGAGCGTGTAAAAGCCGTCCTGCGCCGTACCAAGGGGGAAGCGAAGGAATTTTCCTTTGACGATATCCGGGTGGAACTCTCCAACCGCAGGGTGTTCAAGGGCGGGGAGGAGATCCTCTTAAAGCCCAAGGAGTTCGATCTTTTGGAGACCTTTATTCACAACCGCAACATTGCTCTTTCCAGAGAAAAGCTCATCGAGCTGGTTTGGAATTTTGATTTTGAGGGAGAATCCCGCACCGTAGACGTCCACGTGCAGAGATTGCGCCGCAAGCTGGGGATCTCCCACCGCTTGCAGACGGTGTACAAGACGGGGTATAGATTACAGGTATGAAAAATGCAGACAAAAAGATAAAACTGCGCTTCTGGCAAAAAGCCTATCTGCTCACCCTTGCGCTGTTTTTGCTTTGCATCAACGGGGGTATTCTCTCCCTGACGGTGTACACCCACGGGGAAAACGTGAAAGCGGCGGAGGAGGCGGCAAAGGCACAGCAGTATTACGTGGCGGTGTCCTTTGAGCGGGATATGGAATACCTTGCGGAAAACGGGGGCAGCGCGGCTCTGCTGATGGAGGCCTTCGGGGCACATTACAAGGATAAGGGGCTGTTCATCGCCTTCGAAAAGGATGGGGAGATCCTGTACTCCGACTTCCCCGAGGCGTATGAGATCGAGGGGAATTCCCTGCGCCACGCAGATCTTACGGGCAAGCGGCATATCCTCATTTCCTCCGAAGTTTGCGGAGGAGACTACCGTTTGGTGGTTGCCAAAAACGTGGAAAGCTTGGACGAAGCCTTCCGCAGTCTGATGGTGACCTACCTGCTGACGGCGTTGGGAGTTTCTCTGTTCTTGGCGGTGTGTCTGTATTTCGTGTTGCGCAGACTTTCCAAGCCTTTGGATTCCCTGCGGAAGACCACCCAGGCCATCGGCAACGGAAATTTTTCCGTCACCGCAGAAGAACGGGGCAACGACGAATTTACCCGCCTGGCGGAAAGCTTTAACGCCATGCTGGAAACCATCAACCGCCAGATGGCGGATCTGGAGGACCAAGCGGAAAAGAAGCAGATGCTGGTGGACGATATGGCTCACGAGCTGCGCACCCCGCTGACCAGCATCTACGGCTACGCGGAGATCCTGGAAAAGACCGCCGTCACCGAGGAGCAGCGGGTCACAGCCTCCCGGTACATCATGTCCCAAGCGAAGCGGTTGCAGAAGATCTCCCAGATCCTTTTGGACGAGGCGTTTATTCGGGGTAACCCGCCGGAGATGGGGGAGGTGGCGCTTCATAAGGTGCTGGCCGACGCGGCGGAAAAGCTGGAAGAACCCGGAAGGCGAAGGGGCGTCACCCTGACCTTCAGGGGGGAAGGCTGTACCGTTTGGGGGAACGAGACATTGCTTTCCATGATGTTTTACAACCTGGCGGAAAACGCCTTGAAGGCCTGCTCCGACGGCGGGCAGGTGGTGCTTTCCTGCCGCGGGAACACTGCCACCGTGAAGGACAACGGCAAGGGCATGACGGCGGAACAGATGGCTCGGGTGACGGAGCCCTTCTACCGCACGGATAAATCCCGCTCCCGTGCCGACGGCGGTGCGGGGCTGGGACTTGCCTTGTGTAAGCGTATCGCCGACGCCCATGGGGCGGAGATGAAGTTCTCTTCCCGCTTGGGAGAGGGGACGGAGGTATCTTTAACTTTTACAACTCGGCAATAACTTGGTGATTACTTTTACGGAAACAAGTGGTAAAGTGGAGACGAAAAGAGGAAAGGAGGAACTTTTGAAGTGAAAAAATTTATCATCATGGCAGTGAGTCTGCTGTTGACGGCGCTTTTGGCGTTGGCGGGCTGTATGTACGCCATCGGGGAGAACAAGGCGGAATCCAAGCCCTACGACATGGGGAGCGACATCTCTGTGACTCCGGAGGACGTACCGGAAGCCCAAAAGGAAATGGAAAAGAAGTTTTCCGTCTACAACCACGTGACGGAAGAAAACGGCAAAAAGATCCTCACCCTGTTTTCCGAAGAACAAGCGGAGGAGCAGTGGATGAAACGCCGAAGCGGGGAAGAGTTCCGTCTTACTTACGACGAGATTCTGTTTCTGATCGGCGATTCCGCAAGGCTTTACGAGACCTACGACGAGATCGTATTGCCCAACGTTCCGTTCGAGCATATTGTGTCGTCGGGCTTTGGCGGCGGTCTCCTTGCCGGGCTTGCCAAAACCATTCAGCCTTCCCCCAAGGAAGCGGCGGCCCTCACCTTCCGCGGCGAGGCGGAACACTTTGCCTTGCGGATGCGGGAGATCACGGACATCATCGTTTACCGTCTCTTTATGCTGGATTCCGGGCTGCGTCCGGTGCAAGAGCAGGGCTTGGCATCGAATCGAGAAGAGGAGATGCAATATGTTCCAAAGATCACCGTGGAGGGCGTCAGCTCCTACGACATCCTGGCGGCAGTGACGGATGAATCGATTTGTGTCGATTATCCATACGATTCCTTACCTGCTTATACGTACAGCAATTATTGGGCGCTTTTGCTGGATGACGGCAGAAACGGCGGGGAAGATGCGTATCGGCAGGCATTGGTGAAGCACTTGCTTTGCGGGGAGGTATCTGCAAACGTATTTGCTGATTTTGAAGCGGAATACACGGTGCTTACCTTTGGCGGATTGGTGGAGCAGATCGCACCCGATACCTTCCAACGGACTTGTCTTTTGCCCACGGCGGAGATGGAAGAAACTGCTCCCGTGTGGGAGCTGAAGGCTTCCTATCTTACGGCTTACCAGACTTCCGCCTTCTCGTCCGCCCCTCCCGTTCCCGACATCTTCTTTTTCTCCGGGGAGGAAAAGATCTTCTGCTCCCGCCTTTATGGGGATACCTGTTGGAAGTACTTGGGCGACCCCGAAGCGGTGGTAAACGCCATTGTCGGAGGGAAACCCGTAGGCATCCTTGGGGAAGGGGAGGCATTTTACCGGGTGGATTTGGATAACGGCACCGCTATTCTCCTTCCTGCTACGGAGGAATACGATGGCGATACCCTTGCCGCCGCACAGATAGTTGCCGCGGACGGGGGTGTGCCGGGAGAACTTTATCTATGCGTATCCAAAGAATTTGCGGATCTGATCCGCCGTATCGCAAAACCCTATGTGGAATATTATCTGTCGGATACAAAACCGGCAGAATAAAGGGTGAACGAAAAGAGGAAAGGAGGAACTTTTCAAGTGAAAAAATTCATCATCATGGCAGTGAGTCTGCTGTTGACGGCGCTTTTGGCGTTGGCGGGCTGTATGTACGCCATCGGGGAGAACAAGGCGGAATCCAAGCCCTACGACATGGGGGAGACTGTGTCCGTGGCTCCCGAGGACACGCCGGAAGCGCAGAAGGAAATGGAAAAGAAGTTTTCCGTCTATAACCACGTGACGGAAGAAAACGGCAAAAAGATCCTCACCCTGTTTTCCGAAGAACAAGCGGAGGAGCAGTGGACGAAACGCGAAAACGGGGAAGAGTTCCGCCTGACCTACGACGAGATTTTGTTCCTGGTGAACGACTCCGTGCGTATTTCCGAGACCTACGACGAGATCGTGCTGACCAACGCTTCGGAATACGGGATCTTTGGCGAACCTGCCCCGGGCGCCTACGTGGTCAAGCGCAAGGACGTGGATCCTTCCGGGCTGACCTATATGGAGGAGCAGAAGGCGTGCGCCGAAGCAGCCAAAGAAGTGGCACAGATCGCCGCTTACCGCGTTGCCATGCTGGATTCCCGTATGCGGAAGGCGGTTTCCGTTGTATTCGGATATTCAGGAGTTTACGGGAATTGGAACCAACTGTATTTTGAAGGGGAATCGTATACGGGGAACGGCATCGTGGAAGGGCAGTACGTGCTTTGGGCCATGGTCCCCGACGACGTGGAATGGGAGTCCGAGGAGGCATACCGCACTGCGCTGAAGGAACAGCTGGAGCATTCTTCGTGGGGGGATCACGTGCAGTGCGTCCATCCCCAAGTGCCCTACCTTTGCCTGGAGTTTTCCTTCGGGGCCGAATCGATCCCCGGATGGATCACCGTTCTCGACGGCTCTATCCGTGCCTTGAAGTGGGGAGAGACCCTGGAATCTGATGACCGATACGGCCCCATGGAGCATGCCAAAAACGAAGGAGCCCTTTTGTGTCCCGATTCTTCCACAGCCCCGGCTTGGGAACTGCGGAAGTCCTATTTCAAGACGGAGAACGCTTCCTATGCGTTCGTCTATTTCGGCGGCGAAACCAACGGACAGCGGTATTTGAACGACGTATCCTATTCCTTCTCCGTGAAGACCCTGGGGGATCTTGACACCGTTTTGAAGAAATGGAACGACCCCAAGACGCCCCGTATGCAGGCGGGAGATCTGCCGTATTTCGTGGCGGACCTGAGGAATGGCACCGCCGTAGCGGTGATTGCCCATCACGATTATCCCGGATATGCGTATATCTTCCCCGATGACGACGCAGGCTTTTATCTTCCCACGATAGGTACCCAGATCTTTTCCCCGGTATACAGAGATCCTTTTTCGGAAACCGTAAACGCAACCACGGAATTCGTCAAATGCCTTCCCGAGGAAACGCTTCACGCTATGTGGCAGCAGTTCGGAGCCGCCGTCATGAAGCGCCATTGGCAGTCGGTGGACCTTATGGAAGTGAAGGACAAGTCGTATAACGGCTGGTATGCCACCTATTTCCGTTCCGAGGGAGAAACCGCTTGGAAGAAATACGACGAAGCGGTCACCTCTTTCTTGAACACCGCCAAGGCAGAGCTGGGGGAGGACATGACCGTGGAAGCCTGCATGGCGCTGGAGGCTTACGCCCGGCTGGAAAAGACGTGCAAGAGCACGACCTATTATTACGGCTTCATCCTGACGGAATGTGCTTATTTCCCGGATTCCTTCCGGGCACAGCTGATGGTGGAGCTGTTGAAGCAAAACAAGCCCGAGCTGCAAGCCCGTTGCATGAAGCAGGGCTTGACGGACCCCGGGGAGATCGCCGAGGCGGTATTTGCGGATCCGTCGTGTATGCGATGAAAGGAGGTTTTCCGTGAAAAAATTCATATTGATCGCAGTTTGTCTTCTGCTGGTTGCCTTACTCACTCTCGGGGTATGTATGTACGCCATTGGGGAGAGCAAGGCGGAATCCAAGCCTTACGACATGGGGGAGACTGTGTCCGTGGCTCCCGAGGACACGCCTACCGCACAGGAAGAAATGGAGCAGAAATTCTCCGTTTACAACCACGTGACGGAGGAAAACGGCAAAAAGATCCTCACCCTGTTTTCTGAAGAACAGGCGGAGGAGCAGTGGACGAAACGCGAAAACGGGGAAGAGTTCCGTCTTACTTACGACGAGATCTTGTTCATTATCAGCGACTCCCAACGGCTTTACGAGACCTACGATGAGATTATTTTGACGAATGCTTCGGAATACGGTGTTGCCGCCACGGAGCACGAGGAGC
>JAFYNA010000010.1 GCA_017549925.1 Clostridia bacterium
CAGCTGAACTTCCCGCTGTACGGCGGTGTGGAGTCTGTGAAGCTGGGCTTCCCCGCAGGAAGCAAGGTGGCACTTCCCACCAAGCGTGCTTACAAGCCCATCGCCTTCTACGGCTCTTCTATCACCCAAGGGGGCTGCGTGGGCAGACCCGGCAACTCCTACTGCAACATCGCCTGCCGCGCTTTGGATGCGGATTGCCGTAACTTAGGCTTCTCCGGCTCCGCCATGGGCGAGCAGGTAGTGGCGGAATACATCGGCTCTTTGGAGCTTTCCGCCTTCGTGATGGATTACGATTACAACTCTCCCTCCGAGGAGCATTTGCGTGAGACCCACCGTCCCTTCTTTGAGACGGTACGCAAAATGCAGCCTGAGCTGCCCATTATCCTCATGACCCACGTTTGGACCTTTGAGGACAGAGAGACGGATTTCAACCGTGTGAAGATCGTCAAAGAGACCTACGACGCTGCCATCGCCGCAGGGGATAAGAACGTATACTTCATCGACGGCAGCAATTTCTTCCGCGGACAGATGCGTGACCTCTGCACCGTGGATGCCCTCCATCCCAACGATCTGGGGCAGTTCATCATGGCAGAGGAGGTCTATAAGACCCTGGCCATGGCGCTGAAGAGATAATAGAGAGAACGAAAAAAGAACCTTTCTTACCCTAAAAGAAAGGTTCTTTTGCTTTCCAAAGAAGCGTATTGCCGAAAGCTGCCGTTTTCGGGAGAGGGGTTATTCGGTGATCTCCGGAAGGGTGACGGTGGTTTTGTCCAGATCGTAGACGGAGATGGTCAGCCTTGCACCGGAGTCTTCCCCCACGTCCTTGGCCAGGATGGCGTAGGTCCCGTTCGTGCATTCCAGACTGCCCCCGCCGAAGAGGATAAACTGAATATCCACGGAGAAAGAGTCCACCATTTGCATGGTTTCAAGGTCGTAGTTCTCGTTTTTGAACAGGGGGGCAAGAGAGCCGTCGATGCCTACCACGTCCTCGGGGAACTCGGTTTCTTCTTTGATCCAATTGCCGTTTTCATCTTGGGAATACATATAAGCGGTATCCCCGTCCTTTTGGAGGTAGGATTCCCTTTTGGTGTAAGTACCCGCTTCCATGACGGAAACGATGTGGTAGACCCCGTTTTGGTAGTACACCATGGCGGTAGCCACCCGTTCTCCCGGGATCTCGATCTCCATAACGAAGCTGCTGCTTTCCGCTTGGGTATAGAGGGTATAAAGCTCCTCGGGAGTGATTTGAGGCAGCTCTTCGCCACCGCCACTTTCCGTGGGCTCACTTACTGCAGGGGCACTCTCTGCGGGGGTACTTTCTGCGGTGGAGGGTTCTTCGGAAGAAGTTTCTTCGGAAGAGGTTTCTTCGGGAAGAGACTGCGCTTGGGAGGACAAGGCCTCGGAGGAATCCTCCCTGTCGGAAGTAGTGGCAGTTTCTTCCGCACAGGCGGCCAGACACAGCGCCAGAATCAAAAGGGGCAAGAGATACTTACATATCTTTTTCATGTAAAATCCTCCTTTTTGTTTGTTGCTTTTATTGTAGCACAGAACCGAAAGATTTGTCAAGAGACAAAAAACACCCCGAGGTTGCCCTCGGGGTGCATTTCTTGTAAGTGAAACTTACTTAATGGTGATGGTAGCGCCAACTTCCTCAAGCTGCTTCTTGAGTGCTTCAGCCTCTTCCTTGGAAACGCCGGTCTTAACCATCTTGGGAGCGCTGGTAACCAGCTCCTTAGCTTCGCCAAGGGACAGGCCTGCGATGTCCTTAACTTCCTTGATAACCTTCAGCTTCTTAGCTTCGTCGTAAGAGGTGAGCTCTACGTCGAACTCGGTCTTCTCCTCAACAACGGGAGCTGCTGCTGCGCCGGGAGCTGCTGCAACTGCTACGGGAGCTGCGGAAACGCCGTACTTCTCTTCCAGAGCCTTAACCAGGTCGGAGAGTTCAAGAATAGTAAGAGTATCGATGAGATCGAGAATCTGCTGGATCTTTTCCATTTTAATATTCCTCCAATGTAATGAATTTTTTTAGAAATTGATTATTCTGCAGCGGGAGCTTCCTCGGCGGGAGCTGCATCTGCTGCGGGGGCTTCTTCGCCCTCGTTTGCCTTGTCGATGATTGCCTGAATTGCGTAAGCAAAGCCGTACAGAGAAGACTGCAGGGAACCCATAAGTCTGCCGATGAGGACTTCCTTGGAAGGAATCTCTGCCAGAGCCTTTACTTCAGCGGCGGAAAGGATCTTACCGTCAACGAAGCCTGCCTTGATCACGAAATTGTCGTGAGCCTTTGCGTAATCGTTCAGAATCTTCGCGGGAGCGATCTGATCCTCAGAGAGAGCCAGAGCGGTGTTGCCCTCGAGAACGTTCTTCAGCTCGGTGTAGCCCAACTCGTCGCAAGCACGTGCGCACAGTGCATTCTTAACAACTGCGTACTGAACGCCTGCTTTTCTCAGGTCGGCGCGGAGCTTGGTATCGTTCTCAACAGTGATGCCCTTGTAGTCTACAAGAACGCCGCTGCTTGCGTTTCTCATCTGTTCTGCCAATGCGGCAACGATCTGTTGCTTTTGCTCGATGATTTTTGCGTTTGCCAAAACTTTCACCTCCATTAAGTTATAAGAAAGAATGCTCCTCCGCAGAGCGAAGGAGCATAAAGACATACAAATAAATGTGTCTTGCTTCTCCTCGGCGGGCGGTAAAACACTGACGTGTCAGACCTTTAAGTCCCACGGGGGACACCTGCTGTCTGCGGATTTGCTTGAAAACCTCGGAGAGTATAGCACATAAAATGCTGTTTGTCAAGAGGTTTTTCGCGTTTTTTTTAGAAAAATGTTTAGCCGGAGATCTTTGCGGTGTTGATCTTCACGCCGGGGCCCATGGTAGAGCTTACTGCGCAGGACTTGATGTACTGGCCCTTTGCAGCGGCGGGACGAGCCTTCACGATTGCGC
>JAFYNA010000103.1 GCA_017549925.1 Clostridia bacterium
CAAAATACCCTCGCAGTGTTGGATTGCGGCGGTGTGGGCTATAAGCTGAACATTCCCGCCTCCACCTTCTCCGCGCTGTCTACCAAGCTGAAGAAGGAAGCGTTACTCTACACTCATCTCGCCCTGCGGGAGGATGCGGCGGAGCTGTACGGCTTTGCCACCGAGGAGGAGCTGGAGCTGTTCCGCAAGCTGATTTCCGTCTCCGGCATCGGCCCCAAGGGAGCGGGCTCCATTCTGTCGGTGCTGACCGCTGAGGAGTTTATCCGCGCCTGCGCTCAGGGAGACTACAAGGCCATCGCCAAGGCCCCCGGCGTGGGCACCAAGACTGCGCAGCGCGTGATCTTGGAGCTGAAGGACAAGGTTGCCGACGGTCTGCCCGTGACCTCGGACATTCCCGGTGTTACCGGAGGGGCAAACGCCTCGCAGGTCATTGATACTCTGACCCTGTACGGCTTCTCCCGCGAGCAGATCAAGGACGCCATGCGTTCCGTATCCTCTGCCCTCCCCTTGGAGGAAATGATCGCGGAGACCCTGCGGATCTTAGCATCCAAACGATAAGTGAACAAGGAACGGTAAAACGCCATGCCTATCAACACCAAAGTCCCCACCTACGGGAACGACGATTTTGATTTCGAAAGCCGCTTCACCGCCTCGGAATATACCGCGGAGGATACGGAGACCGAGCTTTCCTTGCGCCCCAAGACCCTTTCGGAATACGTAGGGCAGGACAAAGTCAAAGCCAACCTGGAAATTTATATACAAGCCGCTACCGCCAGACAGGAGGCGCTGGATCACGTCCTGCTGTTTGGCCCTCCCGGTCTGGGTAAGACCACCCTCTCCTGCATTATCGCATCGGAGCTGGGGGTCAACCTGAAGATCACCTCCGGCCCCGCCATTGCCAAGGCGGGAGATCTGGCGGCGTTGCTCACCACCTTGGAGCGGAACGATATTTTGTTCATCGATGAGATCCACCGCCTGCCCAAGCAGGTAGAGGAGGTTCTCTACCCTGCCATGGAGGATTACTGCCTTGACCTGATGATGGGCAAGGGCCCCTCCGCCCGCTCCATCCGCATTCCCTTAAAGCCCTTCACCCTCATCGGTGCCACCACCAGAGCGGGTCAGCTTTCCGCGCCCCTCCGCGACCGTTTCGGTATGACCTTCCGTTTGGAGCTGTATCCCCCGGAGGAGCTTGCCCGCATCGTAACCCGTTCCTCCGGCATTTTGGAGACTCCCATCCTCCCCGAGGGTGCTTTGGAGATCGCCAAGCGCTCCAGAGGCACTCCCCGTATCGCCAACCGCTTCTTGAAGCGTGTCCGTGACTTTGCGGCGGTAAAAGGCAACGGCATCATCGACAGAGAGATCGCAGACATTGCCCTGCGTGCCATGGAGGTGGACGAGCTGGGTCTGGACGCGGTGGACCGCAAAATGCTGGATGCCATCGTCCGTCACTTCGGCGGCGGCCCCGTGGGTCTTGAGACCCTGGCGGCAGTAACCGGCGAGGCGGCAGTGACCATCGAGGACGTTTACGAGCCCTATCTGATGCAGCTGGGCTTCTGGAACCGCACCCCCCGCGGCAGAATGGCGACCCCGGGAGCGTACCGCCATATCGGCGTGCCCTATCCCGAGCAGACCCGCAGCACCGCAGAACAACTGACCTTTGACAGCGAGGAAGACTGATGTTTGTAGCAGAAAATTGGAAAGACTATATTTTGCTGGACGCCGCTGACGGCGAACGGCTGGAAAAATGGGGAGATCATATTCTGATCCGTCCCGACCCCCAGATCATCTGGGGCGGCGAGAAAAAGCGCCCCGAATGGAAAAAGGCAGGGGGCATCTACCGCCGTAGCAATAAGGGCGGCGGCGAATGGGTGAAAAAGGAGATCCCCGAGGAATGGGTAGTCTCTTACGGCGACTTGAAGTTCCTGCTTTCCCCCATGGGATTTAAGCATACCGGCCTGTTCCCCGAGCAGGCTGCCAACTGGGATTGGTTCACCGATCTCATCAAAAACGCAGGCAGAGAGATCAAGCTGTTGAATTTGTTTGCATACACCGGCGGTGCTTCCGTAGCGGCGGCAAAGGCAGGTGCCTTCGTTTGCCACGTGGACGCCTCCAAGGGCATGGTTGCCCGTGCCAAGCAGAATGCGGCGCTTTCCGACATCCCCGCAGACCGTATCCGTTACATCGTGGACGACTGCGCCAAGTTCGTGCAGAGAGAGATTCGCCGCGGCAACCGTTACGACGCGGTGATTTTGGATCCTCCCTCCTTCGGCAGAGGCCCCGGCGGCGAGCGCTGGGTGATCGAGGAAAGTCTTGACGGTCTGGTAGAGCTGGTCTGCGGCGTTTTGTCCGACGATCCGCTGTTCGTGATCTTGAATTCCTACACCACGGGGCTTTCCCCCTCCACCAACGGCTACGTATTGAACCGCCACATGAAGCGGTTTGGCGGCAAGGTGGTCAGCGATGAGCTGGGACTCCCCGTAGTTGCCTCCGGCATTCCCCTGCCCTGCGGGGCGGCAAGCCGCTGGACGAAGTAGTCGCTACGCTCCCGCTTGAAAACACACGGTTTTCAAGCGATTTCCGCGGTCCTTCCGCGGACCGCGAGCCCCCGAAGGGGGTTCCTCGCGCGGCTCGGAATTTTCCGCACCCACGTGCGGAAAACCGTATCGGAGTCTTTGTGCCCGAAATGAATTCGGGCACGCGACGCAAATTCATTTGTATCCCTGCGGGGGAGAGCGTTTCACGCTACGCTCCCGCTTGAAAGTTTACGAAGGGTTCTGCCCTTCACCCGCTTAAGGAACTTTTGAAAAAGTTCCTCAAGAAACCTCAAAACTTTTCCTTTTTTGGAACGGTGACGCTATGAGTTTTATCGATATCAAAAATTTAACCTTCTTCTACGAAGGCAGTGATCTTCCCGTTTTGAACGACGTGAACCTTTCCTTTGAAAAAGGGAGCTACACCGCCGTTTTGGGTCACAACGGAAGCGGTAAATCCACCCTTGCCAAGCTGATCTGCGGGATCTTACAGCCCTCTGCGGGGAAGATTACCGTGGCAGGTCTGCCCACCGACGACGAGGAGTCTCTGTGGAAGCTCCGCGAGAAATGCGGCATGATCTTCCAGAACCCCGACAACCAGCTGGTTGCGGGGGTAGTGGAGGAGGACGTGGCCTTCGCCCCGGAGAACTTGGGCTACAAGCGGGAGGTCATCCGCCGTCGGGTAGACGAAGCCCTTGCCACCGTCTCCATGACGGAATACGCCCACCACGCCACCAGCAAGCTTTCCGGCGGTCAGAAGCAGCGGATCGCCATCGCAGGTGTTTTGGCCATGGGCCCCGACTGCATTATTTTTGACGAAGCCACCGCCATGCTGGATCCCACCGGCAGACGGGAGATCATCGCGGCCATGAAAAAGCTGAACCGCGAGAAAAATATCACCGTGATCACCATCACCCACTACATGGCGGAGGCCATTGAGGCGGATCGCGTGGTGGTTCTGGATCACGGCAGGATCTTAATGGACGGCACACCTCGCGAGATCTTCTCCAAGGTGGAGGAATTGAAGAGCGTTTCCCTCTCCGTGCCCCAGGTGACGGATCTTCTCCACCTGCTGGCCAAGGACGGACATCCCTTCCCCCAGGGTGTGCTTCACACCATGGAGGCGGCAGACGAGCTGGAAAAGGTGCTTCCCAAGAACACCTTCCCCGTCACCGCCAAGGAGCAGAAGCTCCGTGAGGAAAAGCCTGCGGCCTTAGAGGTGAAGAACGTCTCTGTGGTATACGGCGAAGGCACCCCCTTCCGCAAGGAGGCCTTGAAGGACATCTCCGTTTCCTTCCCCAAGGGCGAGGTCATCGGGATCATCGGCCATACGGGCTCCGGCAAGAGTACTCTTGCCACCCTGTTGAACGGGCTTCGCAACCCCACCTCCGGCGAAATCCTGCTGGATGGCAAGAACATTCGGGAAAACCCCAAGGAAATGCGGAAGATCCGCTCTCGGGTGGGTCTCGTATTCCAGTATCCCGAATATCAATTATTTGAAGAAACCGTCCGCAAGGACATTGCATACGGCCCCGGGAACATGAATCTTTCCGAGGACGAGATCACCCGCCGTGTGGAGGATGCCGCCCGTTTCTGCGGACTCTCCGAGGGAGATCTGCGGAGAAGCCCCTTTGAGCTTTCCGGCGGTCAGAAGCGCCGCGCCGCCATTGCAGGCGTGATCGCTATGGAGCCGGAGGTGCTGGTGCTGGACGAACCCGCCGCAGGCCTCGACCCCAAGGGCAGAGAAGAGATCTTTGACGGCCTGATGGCTTACAAGGATCGCTTGGGCGCGACCCTGCTGCTCATCTCCCACAGCATGGAGGAAGTGGCAAAATATGCCGACCGCATTCTGGTTTTGAACCGCGGTCAGGTCTATCTTTACGGCACGGTGGAGGAAGTGTTCGGTCAGGCAGAAAAGCTGTTTGACGCCTCTCTTGACCTGCCCCAGATCACAAAGCTGTTTATCGAGCTGAAAAAGCGCTCCCTTTGCGCCGAGACGGACGTTTATACCATCGGTTACGCAAAGAAACAGCTGGAAAGGATGCTGGAATGCTGAAAGACGTGACTTTGGGCCAGTTTTTCCCCGGTAATTCCTTTTTGCACAAGGCCGACCCCCGCATCAAACTGGTGGTGCTGGTGGTCTACATGGTCTTCGTGCTGTTGGCGCAGAACGCCATCTCCTTAGCCTTGGTGCTGGGAGTGACCTTGGCGTTGGCGTTCATCTCCCGCATCCGTTTCTCCGTGGTGATGCGTTCCTTAAAGCCCGTGATCTTTATTTTGATGTTCACCGGCTTGATCAATTTGTTCTTTACCACGGGGGAAAGCCCTCTCGTGGAGTGGTGGATCATCCAGATCTACCCCGAAGGCATTCTCACCGCCATCTTTATGATGGTGAGATTGGTTTGTCTGGTGGCGGGAAGCAGCTTGCTCCTCTCCTACACCACCAGCCCGCTGGCACTCACCGACGCCATTGAGTCTCTTTTCGGACCGTTGCGCAAGGTGGGCGTGCCCGTCCATGAGTTTGCCATGATGATGACCATTGCATTGCGCTTCATCCCCACCCTCATCGAGGAGACGGATAAGATCATCTCCGCCCAAAAGGCAAGAGGCGCGGATTTTGAGGACGGCGGCCTGCTGAAGAAGGCCAAGGCGTTGATTCCCGTGCTGATCCCCCTGTTTGTTTCCGCCTTCCGCAGAGCCGACGAGCTGGCTGAGGCCATGGAGTGCCGCTGTTACAAAGGCGGCGAGGGCAGAACCAAGCTGAAGGTGATGAAGAGCCGCGGAGTGGACTATCTGTTCCTGCTTTTGATGATCGCCCTTTGCGTGGCAGTTCCCTTTATCAACCATTACCTGTCCTTCGCCATTGGGGTGTTTGCATTATGAGCATCGGGCTGAAGCTGGCGTACGTGGGTACGCATTACTGTGGCTGGCAGGTGCAAAATAACGGCAAAAGCGTGCAGGAAGCCCTGCAGGATGCCATGGAGTCCGCCTTCGGCACTCGCGGCACCGTTACGGGCTGCTCCCGCACCGACGCGGGGGTTCATGCCAAGGGCTTTGTTTGCAGAGCCGACGGCATCCCCGAGAGCATTCCCCCGGAGCGCATCCCCTTGGCCTTGGGCAGTCGCCTGCCGGAGGACATCTCCGTTTTGGAGGCTTGGGAGACTCCCGACAGCTTCCATCCCCGCTACGATGCCAAGGGCAAGGAATACGTTTACCGCATCCGCAATTCCCGGGTAAAGGATCCCTTTACCGCCGCCACCACCTGTCTGTGGCAAAAGCCCATTGACGAAGCTCTGTGCGAAATGCTGTGCAAGCAGTTTGTGGGCAATCGGGATTTCCGCTCCTTTATGGCGGCAGGAAGCGATATTACTGACACCGTGCGAGAGGTCTATGACTTCTCCTGCTCCCGGGAGGGAGACACGGTGCTGTTCACCGTCTCTGCCAACGGATTTCTCTATAACATGGTGCGCATTTTGGTGGGCACTGTGTTGGATCTCCACGACGGCGTGCTGAAAGGCACTCCCCAAACCATTTTGGATGCCCTTGACCGCTCTGCGGCAGGGCGCACCATGCCCCCCGGCGGGCTTTGCCTGGAAAAAGTTTTTTATTGATCTGTCAACAACCCTTCACGGAGAGCTTTTGTGTCTGCATTTTCTATCTTCACCGACCGTAAAAAGCGAAAAAAGAATACGCAAACGCCCACCGTGGAACAGTATTACGAGAAGCGGGCGCGCAGGGTCTCCCATCTGCGGTATTTTACCCTGCTGGCAACGGTGCTTTTCGTGGTGTACGGCTTCACCGTCCACGGCGAAGTGCTGACCGCCGAGAACTTCCGCTATATGCTGAAGTTCTTGGATCTCACCGCCAACGACGAGGACGCACTTTCCGCCGAGATCCGCTACGACTATGCCGATACCAACCAAGGCGCCCTGTTCAAGGGGGACTTAGCGGTGCTGAACACCGACGGACTGACGGTATACAGCCGCGAGGCAGGCACTACGGGCAGTAAGCTGTTCACCGACAGCTTCCGCATGGAGGATCCCCGTCTGGTGGCCACCACAGAGAACATTTTTGCCTACGACCTCGGCGGTAACGAGGTAATGATGTTCAACTCCTATTCCCGCTTGGCGCGGCTCTCTATGGATTACCCCATCTACGGTTTCTCCGCCTCCAACTCCGGTCACTTTGCCGTGATCACCGCGGAAAAGAACTACCGTACCGCCATTTACGTTTACGATTCCTATGCACGGCAGATCTACAAGCGTCTGCTGAGCAACACCTATATTGATCAGATCGCCCTCTCCCCCGACGGCAAGCACTTCTTAGCCTTGGGGCACGAGGCCAAGGGCGGCTACCTGCGTACCCTTTTGCAGGTATATTCCGTAAAGGAAGAGCTTCCCGTTTACACCGCCACCTTTGAGGGGGAACTTCCCTTGATGGCAAGCTACTTGACCAACGACTCCTTTGCCATTCTCACCGGAACCGCATTGCGATTCTACGATGGGCAAAGCGAGACCCCCGTGGAGACCCTCTCCATGGAGGGAGCAGGCCTTGCCAACTGCCGTTTTGAAAACGGATGCGTGATCATCACCGCCACCGGCGGCGGACTTTCCGACGGTGCGGAGATCACCGTTTACAACAGCAAGGGAAAGGCGATTCAATCCGTCCCCTTCGGAAGCATTCCCACAGACATCCGTTACACGGAGAACACTCTTTACCTGCTGACCTCCGAGGAGCTTACGGTCTCCCCCGCTACGGGCAAGGACCGTACCCATTCCTTGGGAGGCAACGCCGTACAGCTGTTATTTGACGAGGACGGCACACCCGTCGTCTTTGAGAAGAACCTTACCTACCGATTGACCGCACAGGAGGAAGCCGCATGAACATTCTCGTTGACCTTTTGATCCTTGCCATTGCCGGCGTGACCATCTTTCTGGCGGGCAAGCGGGGCTTTATCAAAACCGCAGTTACCGCCGCAAGCTCTCTCATCGCTTTGGTGGTGGTGATCTGCTTCACCGGGTTGCTTTCCGGCATCCTTGCCGCCACACCCTTGGCGGACGCGGTTCACAGCGGAACCTCCGCCTTCGTGGAAAAGCTGGCGGAAAACGAAAGCATTGCCGACTTAGCCCAGGATGAGGAGGGACCCCTTCTCACCGCATTGGAAAAGGTGGGCGTGGATACGGAAGCCTTCTCCGCATGGGCATCGGAGCTGACCGCCGAAAGCGATTCCGAGCTGCGTGGGGAGATCGTGGAGTACGTGGCAGAGCCTGTCACCGCACTGGTGATGAAGGCCCTGGCCGTATTGATCCTCTACGTAGGCTCCGTGTTGCTTTTGAAGCTTGCCGCAGGGCTGCTCACCGGCTTGGTGGAAAAGCTTCCCTTCGTCCGCGGCGCCAACACCTTGTTAGGTCTGGCGCTGGGATGCGTGCTGGCGCTGGTGCGTGTGTTCGTATTCTGCGCCGTCATCGGCATTCTTTCCTCCACCGCATCCATCACGGGCTGGACCATCTTCGCCATCGATCCCGCTCAAACGTACCTGTACCGCCTCTTTGATGCGATCCAGATATTGAATTTCCTGTTTTAACCATACCGACGTATAGACGTATAACATAAAGGGGCGTAAAAAAGATATGAAAAAACACATTCCCAACATTTTATCCGTGATCCGTTTGCTCTGCATCCCGTTCTTCGTGTGGGTGTTCTGGGCAGGCAACCGCATTGCGGCGGCAGGCGTATTCTTCTTCGCCTCCGCTACGGACGTGCTGGACGGCTATCTGGCACGGCGGAACAACTGGATCACCAACGTAGGCAAAATTTTGGACCCCGTGGCAGACAAGCTGATGCAGTTTACCGTGTTGCTGTGTCTGACCATCGACTTCAAGGATGACGATATGTTCGTGATCCCCCTGGCGCTGTTGATCCTCTTCTCCCTGAAGGAGCTGACCATGATGGTGGGGGCCATCATCGTTATGCGCACCAAGCACAGCGTCGTGGCTTCCTTCTGGTACGGAAAATTTGCCACCGCCGTTATTTTCGTTTTGACCGTTACCATGATCCTGTATCCCCACAATGCCGTATTGAACGCCATTCTCTGCGGCTTGCTGATCGTCACCATTCTGTTCGCCTTGATCATGTATTACATCAAGATCTTCCGCGGACTGTACGGGATCAAAAACTTTGAGAACATGAGGAGAACCAAGGAATGATCCTGAAAAAATGTACCCGCTGTCAGACCCGTCCTGCCATAATTTTCGTCACCAAGGAAACAGCGGGCAAAGCCACCCAGGAGGGCTATTGCATCAAATGCGCGAAAGAGATCGGGCTGAAGCCCGTTGACGATATCCTCAAGCAGATGGGGATCTCCGACGAAGACCTGGAAAACATGACCGGAGAGCTGGACGCCCTGCTTCCCACGGAGTTTGACGGAGAAGAGGACGAGGGCAGAGCCCCCGCCATCGACCTGAACGCCGTGTTTGGGGAGCAAAAGCCTGCTGAGCAGAAGCCCGCAGGGGACGGCAAAGCCCCCGGCAAAAAACAGCCTGAGGGCAAAAAGCCCAAGCATAAATGCTTGGATGCCTTCTGCATCGACCTCACCTCCCGCGCACGGGAGGGCAAGCTGGACCGTATCATCGGCAGAGATACGGAGCTGGAGAGAGTGATCCAGATCCTCTCCCGCAGACAGAAGAACAACCCCTGCCTCATCGGCGAGCCCGGTGTAGGTAAGACTGCCGTGGCGGAAGCGCTGGCTCTCCGCATCGCCGCAGGGAACGTGCCCTACAAGCTGCAGAAGAAGGAAGTCTTCTTGGTGGATATGACCGCCATTGTGGCAGGCACTCAGTTCCGCGGTCAGTTTGAAAATCGCATGAAGGGACTCATTGACGAGGTCAAGGAAAACGGCAATATCATCCTGGTCATCGATGAGATCCATTCCATCGTGGGAGCAGGTAACGCCGAGGGCGGTATGAACGCCGCTAACATCTTAAAGCCCGCCCTTTCCAGAGGCGAGGTGCAGATCATCGGTGCCACCACCCTGACGGAATACCGCAAATATATCGAGCATGATGCCGCATTGGAGCGCCGCTTCCAGCCCGTTATGATCAACGAGCCCTCCGTAGAGGACGCGGTGGAGATCTTAAAGGGCATCCGCACCTATTACGAGAAATATCACGGCATCCGCATCTCCGACCACATCGTCCGCAGAATGGTACAGCTTTCCGAGCGGTATATCAACGACCGCTTCCTGCCGGACAAGGCCATCGATCTGATGGACGAGGCCTGCGCCAACGTCTCCATGCACTCCCCCGTGATCAACGAGCTGAACGCCTTGGCGGACGAGATCAAGATTTTGGAAAAGAAGCAGTCCGATTTGGAGGCCAAGGAGATGATGGGCGAGGAGGACTACGCCCGTCTGGCGGAGCTGAAAACCCAAAAGCTGCAAAAGGATCAACGGTTTGACCAGCTCTCCTCCGAGAGAGATAAGCTGGCACTCACCATAGAGGATCTGGCCAAGGTCATCGAGGTTTGGACGGGAATCCCCGCCTCCTCCATCGGCGAGAACGATTTTAAGAAGCTGGACGCCTTGGGAGACACTCTCCGCTCCCATATCGTGGGGCAGGACGAGGCCATCGACACCGTTACCCGCGCCATCCGCCGCTCCCGCGCAGGGATCTCCTATAAAAAGAAGCCCGTTTCCTTTATCTTTGCGGGCAGCACCGGTGTGGGTAAGACTCAGCTGGTAAAGGATCTGGCGGAGTATCTGTTTGATTCCCCCGATGCACTGATCCGTCTGGATATGAGCGAATATATGGAGAAGTACGCCGTTTCCCGCATCATCGGCTCTCCTCCCGGCTACATCGGCTATGACGATGCAGGCCAGCTGACGGAGAAGATCCGCAGAAAGCCTTATTCCGTGGTGCTGTTTGATGAGATCGAGAAGGCACATCCCGACGTGATGAACATCCTTCTGCAGATCCTTGACGACGGCCGCATCACCGATTCCCACGGAAAAGAAGTGAACTTTGAGAACACCGTTATCATTATGACCACCAACGCAGGTGCCGTCTCCGTGGGCTCTACGGGCTTTACCGCCACCGAGAAGGAAAGCGACGAGACTCGCATCCGCACCGCCTTGGAGGCATTCCTGCGCCCCGAATTCTTGAACCGCGTGGACGAGATCGTGGTATTCAACCGTCTCACCCGCGAGCATTTCTCCGCCATCTGTGCCATTATGCTGGGCGAGCTGAAGCAGGTTCTGGCAGAGAAGGACGTAACCTTCACCTGGACGGAGGGCGTGATCGATCATCTGGCAGACAAGGGCTTCTCCGAGAAATACGGTGCCCGCAACCTCCGCCGCTTGATCCAAAGAGATCTGGAGGATCTCATCGCTTTGGAGCTGGTGACCCGCTACCAAGAGACTGTCACCGCCATCGCCGCCGATGCCGACGAGAAAGGCATCACTCTTCAAGTTATGTAAGCAATACCATTCCGAGGAAAGGAGCGTGATCCTGCGTGCAAACAACCGAAGAGACCCAAGGCTTTACCCCGCAGACCTGCTCCCCCGAGGAGCTGGTAACGCTTTTGGACTCTCACGGGTTGAACGGGCTTACCCGTAAGCAAGCCCGCTACCGCCTGCACCAAAAGGGCAAGAATTTGTTCCGCAAGGAATTCTCCTTGCGCCCCACGGAGGACATCAAGGGGCAGATCCGCGGCATGGTGAACCTGTTGTACCTGGCCGTCATGCTGGTGCTGTATCTGTTCTTGCAGGACTCCATCTATCTGTTATCCTTGGGCGTGGGCGTTTTGGTGCTGATGGCAGGCGCCGTTTGGGAGCTTGCCGCCGCGCGGATCCTGCACAAACGAGAAAAATATTCCGCTTTGGGCGTACAAGTGGTGCGAGACGGCAAGACCCAGAGGACGGACAGCCGTCTGCTGGTGCCCGGCGACCTGCTGTATTTGGAAAGCGGCAACTTAGTTCCCGCCGACGCCCGCATTTTGGAGGACGACGGAAAGCTTTCCGCCTTGGAAACTCCGGTCAGCGGCGTTCGCTCCGCGGTGAAGAAATCCTGCCGCATCCCTGCAAAAGCAGAGGAAGCGGTGAGTGGCAATATGGTCTACGCAGGCACGCTGATCACCGGCGGTACCTGCCTTGCCATGGTTTGCCGTACCGGGGACGACACCTTATTGCGGCAGATCCGCACCCCCAAAAAGGAGTATCTCCCCCCCTTGCTGGATCACGCAAGAGAATATTGCCGTATGCTTTCCCTGGCAGGGCTTTTGGGATGCTTCGCCATCTCCGTGGTAGGCGCCCTTTGCTCTATCAGTCTCAGCACGTTGCTGGCTCTTTCGGTGGCATCCGCCGCAGTCTCTCTCTGTGACGTAGCCCTTGCCTTGGCGTGCCTATCCTTCGCCAAGGGCTTGACCCAAATGGAAAAGGGCGGTGTGATCGTCCATAATCTGGACAAGCTCAACCGCTTGGCACGGGTGGACACGGTGATGTGCCCCAAGGAACTGACCTTCCCTCCCAAGAAGCCTTTCTTGGACAGCGTTTTTGCGGGAGGAAAGCTGTATTCCGCAGAAGAGCCTCCCCCCCACGAGGTGCAGGAGGTGTTGAAGCTCACCTTGGCCTGCTCCGATTATCCCCGTTCCCTGCGCGGCTACGAAAACGTGACTGCCGCCTACCTGCGGGATAAGTGCATTCCCTTGACAGAGCTTACCGAGGAGTGGTTCCGTGTGGACACGGGCATCGGCTCCGAGGGAGAGGTCAACGCCGTGATCTCTCTGAACAAAGACCATTACCGCGTGGTGGTAAAGGGCGCCCCCGAGGCCATCCTTGCCCGCTGTGCGGGATATGAAACCGACGGTCGGGAATACAAAATGACCCCCGAAGCAAAAAAGAAGATCTTGGATGCCGCCCAGCGAGCCTCCCGCAACATGGCGTATCTGGTTGCTGTGGCGTCGGGCATCACCGAGGAGGACAGCCTGCGCAGTCCTTTTGCGGAACGCCGTTTGATCTTCCGCGGCTTCTTAGCCTTCCGCCTCTCCATGGAGGTGGATATGGCGGGCGGCATCTACCGTGCCTCCAAGGCGGGGATCGAATGTGTTCTTTCCACCGATGACCCCTACTACACCGCCGCAGGCATCGCCAAAAGCGTTGGCATCATCTCCCACGAGGGCGAAATGATCAGCTCGGCAGAAATTGCCGCCTCCGACCGAGGCATGTACGTGCTGAATTCTGGGAAATATAAAGTGTTCTTAGAGCCCACCGAGGAGCAATGGCTTGACGTGCTTCGCCTTCGCAAGGAGGCAGGCAGAACCGTTCTGGCCACCGGCACCGAGGACACCCACCTGCCCCTGCTGCGGGAAGCGGACATTTCCGCCGTCCCCGCGGAGGAAAAGGACATCCTGCGGGAAAGTGCCGACCTGGTGATGACGGAAAACGGATTCCAAGTGTTCGCCGAAGCCATCGCAGGAGCAAAGATGCTCTACTTCCGCCTGCGTTGGCTGTTACAGCTGTTGACCGCAGGGGTTTGCAGTTGGTTTATCTGCCTGCTCATCGGCATTTTTGCAGGAGGCATCTTCCCCTTCGGACTTCCCGAGGTGCTGTTGGGCGGCGTGGCAGGCAACCTTGCTCTGGCCTCCGTGGTGGCACTGTTCCCCATGGATCGCGCCATTCTGCAGCAGAAGGTTCCCGTTTTCGGGCGCAAGACCTTCCTGCGGGAGCTTCTCCCCCCTATGCTCATAGGTATTTGCACCGGCGGCATCCTGTTCCTTTGTTATTTCTTAACGGGAAGCTCCGCCTGCTTGTTCCCGGGAGCGTTGCTTTCCCAATTCCTGTATGCCTGCGGGTGCCTTTACGAGGAGGGCGCCATTCGTCGGAAACGGTTCGGTTGCAGACCCCTTTGGATCCTGCTCCCCGTTCTCGTAGCCTATTGCGGGCTGTTGCTGTGTATTCCCGCGCTGTTTGCTCTTCCCACAAGACAACAGCTTTTGACCACGGGAGGGTTGATCCTTCTCTGGCACGGGCTGATACAGCTGCTCCTCTTCTTCAAGCCGAAAAATAAAAAAATAAAATAAAAGGAGACTCACCATGAAAATCACCAAAGACATGCTGATCGGCGACGTGCTGGATCAGTACCCCCACCTGGCAGAATACTTCTTTGAGATCGGTATGCACTGCCTGGGCTGCCCCCACTCCCGCGGAGAATCCATCGAGCAGGCTTGCGAAGTCCACGGCACCGACGCGGACACTCTTCTCGCTAAGCTGAAC
>JAFYNA010000104.1 GCA_017549925.1 Clostridia bacterium
ACCCTTTGCGGCACGGTGGTTTCTGCCGAGACCATCCCTGCCACGGGGCATACCGAAGCCACCGAGACGGTTGCTCCCACCTGCGGAGCGGCGGGCTTCACCCGTGTGGTCTGTACGGTGTGCGGCGAGGAGCTTTCCCGCACGGAATTGCCCGCTACCGGGGAGCATCCTTCCTTTAAAACGGAAACCGTCCCTCCCACCTGTACGGGAGAGGGGTACGAAAAGAAGACTTGCACCCTGTGTGGAAAAGAGACTTCTTTGGTTGTATTGCCTGCCGCAGGGCATACAGAACAGACCGAGACGGTTGCTCCCACCTGCGGAGCGGCAGGCTACACTCGCGTGTCCTGTACGGTGTGCGGCGAGGAGCTTTCCTACGCGGAGCTTCCCAAAACCCAAGAGCATCCCGGTTTTAAAACGGAAGCCGTCCTTCCCACCTGTACGGGAGAGGGATACGAAAAGAAAATCTGCACCCTGTGCGGAGCGGTGATTTCTTCTGTTGTACTGCCCGCCGCAGGGCATCAAAGCAAAACCGAGACGGTGCCTCCCACCTGCCGTAAGGAGGGGTATCTCTCTGTGTCCTGCGCGGTGTGCGGTGTTCAGGAATCCTATACCATATTGCTTGCCACGGGACATTCCTACGGCGAGGACGGAAATTGCCGTACTTGCGGCATTCCCACCGCAGATCCTTGGGCGGAGTTTGTGTATTCCACCGATGCGGATCTGGGAGTTACCATTCTGGGATACCTGGGGACCGACGATACCGTGGTGATTCCCACCCATCTGATAGGCTTGCCGGTGAAGAAGATCGGCGACAGTGCTTTCGAGGGAGCTTCCATCAAGAGCATCGTGCTTCCTTACACCCTGCAAGAGATCGGCAAATTTGCCTTTGAGGGATGCTCTTCTCTTACCGAGATCATCCTTCCCGACGGGGTAAAGCTGATCGATCAGGGCGCGTTTATGGATTGCACCTCTCTTGCGGCGGTATATCTGCCAGAGGGGATAGAGATCATCTCCTACGCCGCCTTTGCGGGGTGCGAAAGCCTTTCCGCGGTGACCCTGCCAGCCAGCCTGCGAGAGCTTGCCTCCGGTGCGTTCTACGGCTGTACCGCCTTGACCCACTTGGCGGTGCGGGAGGGCAACGAGATCTACCGCTCTGCGGAGAATTGTATTTTGAAAATTTCCACCGGTACCTTGCTGATGGGCTGCAAGACCTCCGTGATTCCCACGGACGGCAGTGTAAGAGCCATTGCCGAGGGAGCTTTTGACGGGGTCTCGGGCTTGCAGGTGCTGTATCTTCCCGAGGGAATTACTTCCATCGGTGCATACGCCTTCCGCGGGACATCCTTGACCTCGCTGTTGATCCCCGAGACGGTGACGGAGGTGGGCAGATACATTCTGTTCGACACCCCGGCACAGCAGGTGTATTGCCCTTATGAGGAGAGACCCCTTTCCTGGCATCCCAACTGGATCGCCGGCTGTGAGGCGGAGGTTTTCCTCTATGCTTCGGATTGTCCCCACGAGGAGACGATCCTCTCTCGGGAGATCCCCTCGGGATGTCTTACCGTGGGTTGTGAGTTTTACTGCTGCGGCATCTGCGGTATGCTTTTGCGAACCGTAAAAAATCCTCCCTTGGGACACACTTACAGCAACGGCATCTGCAAGACCTGCCGTCTGCCGAAGGGCTTGGAATTGGAGCTTGCAGACGGCGCCTATCATGTCGTCGGATACAGCGGAACCTTTACGGTGGTGGTAATTCCGGAGGCAGTGGACGGCATTCCGATCCTCTCTGTGCGGGCGGATGCTTTTTCGGGGAATGCAACTGTAACCAAGGTTTATCTTCCCGCGTCCATCCTTTTTGTGGATGAAAATGCTTTTGCGGGATGCTCGAATTTGACGGAGCTTCTTTGCGGAAGAGCGTATGCGCCCTCCACTTGGGACGAAAGCTGGGCATGGGGCTTCGGCGGCACTGTTTCTTGGAGCCAAGAGCCTCCCGAGAACAAAAAGATCCTTTACGGCGACGTGAACTGTGACGGAAAGATCACTGTGCTGGATTACGGCGCCTTAAAGCGTTACGTGATGGGAACCTTCCAGCTGACACCTGACGGGATTTTGGCGGCGGATGTGAACGGCGACGGAAGGATCAATGCCATCGATTACGCCAGAGTAAAGGGTCATGTATTGAGAACCTTCCAGATCAACCAGGACAGATAACAAAAAAGGAGCGTAGAATCGCTCCTTTTTTCTTGCAATGCGGGAAAATTTATGGTATAATAAACTATCTTCAATAAAGGGGGAGCGGTTCATGATGAAAAGGCTGATACAGGCTTTTATATGGGCTTTTTTGCTGATGGTGGTGCTTGCGGCGGGGATCTCTGCGTCTGCGGCGACAAGCTCTCTTCTGGGGGACGTGAACGGAGATGGCGGCGTTAACGTTTTGGATTACGCTTTGCTGAAACGGTACGTGATGGGAATTGGCTCGTTGTCCAAAAACGGGGAGACCATGGCAGATGTGAACAAGGACGGGAAGATCAATGCCATCGATTGCGCCAGAATCAAAGGGCACGTATTGGGCATTTATGATATTCATCTTGACAAGCATTTGTTTTTGCAATCCAAGGGAAAAGGCAACTGCGAGACCTTGGATGGCGAGATCAGCATTCTTTTGGTGTTTGTCAGCGACATTGAGAGCAGTTGGGATTATTCCACCAGAGAGACGGCGGAATCGGAGCTTTGCGGTGAAATGATACGCATGATGGAGTATGCAAAAGGCTACGGCGTTTCCCTTTCCGTGATGTACGGCGAGCTGGACGTTTCCGTTGCGGTGGACGTGGAATCCTATAATTCCCACGTTTGGGAGGAGTCCCTTTGCGCCGCCTTGGGATACAGTTCCATTTATGACTTGCAGATGTTGTTGGAGCGGGATTGGGAGGTGGCCTCTGCACCGGTGGTGTTCGTG
>JAFYNA010000105.1 GCA_017549925.1 Clostridia bacterium
TCCATCCGTTCCTAAAAAACATTTTTTCAAAAGAGGGTCATACCCACCACATACCGGTAGGCTTGGGCTCGCGGATCATAGCCTGCTGCAGGAAATATGCCGCCTTCTCCAGGCCCTCCACGTTGGTCATCAGGCTGTCCTCATGCTCGATGGAAAGGATATCGTCGTAGCCCGCCATGCGCAGGTTGCTGATAAAGTCTCTCCAATACTGCATATCGTTGCCATAGCCCACGGAGCGGAACACCCAGGAGCGGTGAAGCTCATCTGCATAAGGCTTGGTATCCAGAACGCCGGTTGCCGCTGTGTTCATGGCATCCACCTTAGTATCCTTGGCGTGAACGTGATAGATCGCGTCGCCCAGGGTACGGATCGCCGCCACGGGATCGATCCCCTGCCAGATCAGGTGAGAGGGATCCAGGTTGGCACCGATGAGCTTACCTGCCTCTGCACGGAGGTGCAGAAGGGTCTCGGGGTTATATACGCAGAAGCCGGGGTGCATCTCCAAAGCGATCTTCTCGATACCGTGTGCCTCCGCGAACTGTGTCTCTTCCTTCCAATAAGGGATCAGAACCTCCTCCCACTGCCACTTCAGCAGATCGGAGAAGTCGTTGGGCCAAGGGCAGGTCACCCAGTTGGGATACTTGGCATCCAAGCTGTCGCCGGGGCAGCCGGAGAAGCCGATGATCTTTTTGATGCCCAGCTTTTCGCACAGGAGGATGGTGTTGCGGAAATCCTCACGGTAGCTCTCCCGGGTAGCCTTGTCGGGATGCACGGGGTTGCCGTGACAGCTGAGGGTATTGATGGGCAGACCGCCTGCGGCGATGGTCTCCTTGAAGGTCTCAAGCGCCTTCTCGTCCTTCAGCAAAGCCGCGGGATCACAATGAGCCTTGCCGGGATAACCGCCTGCACCGATCTCCAGCTCCTGGATACCGATGGATTTTAAATAAGGAAGCACTTTGTCCAGCGGTTGATCACCGAACAGGACCGCACATACGCCTAATTTCATATCGGGGAACTTCCTTCCTATTTAATTAAAGTAATAGGGCTCGCCGGTCTTGGCGGAAATGTAGATGCCCTCCAGGATGCGGCTGACCACAAGTGCCTGCTCGGGCAGAACGAAGGGATCGGTGTCGTTGATGATAGCGTTGAGCCACAGACGAGCCTCGTTGTCCTGAGGAGAGCCTGCGCCTGCGCCCTCGTAGAAGGCTACGCCGCCTGCGGAGAGATCGGGCTTCAGCACGTACTGTCTGCCGTTGCGGATGCCGTTGATACGTACGCCGCCTTCCATATCCGCGCCGCCGTCGGTACCGCAAAGGGTAGTAACAGCCTCACGAACGTCCAAGGAGTTCAGTGCCCAGCTGGATTCCAGCACCACGGTAGCGCCGTTTTCCATCACGATAAAGCCAAAAGCGGAGTCCTCTACGGTGAGATCGCCGGGCTTCCAGTCACCCCATGCGTTGCCGGTGGGGAACTTCTCGCCCAGCTTGTGATAAACGGTACCAACACAGTACTTGGGCTTATAGTTATCCATGCACCACAGAGTCAGATCCAGCGCATGGGTACCGATGTCGATCAGAGGACCGCCGCCCTGCTCGTATTCGTTCATGAACACGCCCCAGGTAGGAACGGCTCTGCGACGGATAGCGGTTGCCTTTGCGTAGTAGATCTCGCCAAGGGTACCGTCCTCGCACTCCTTCTTGATATACATAGAATCGGGACGGTGACGGTTCTGATAGCCGATGGTCAGCTTCTTGCCGGTACGCTTTGCGGCATCCAGCATCTTCTGCGCTTCCTCGGAGTTGATAGCCATGGGCTTCTCGCACATAACGTGCTTACCTGCCTCCAAGGCATCCACGGTGATGAAGCTGTGGGAGCGGTTGGGGGTACAAACGTGAACCACGTCAATGGTCTCGTCAGCCAAAAGCTCCTTGTAGTCAGTGCAAACCTTTGCGTCGGGGGTGCCGAACTTCTTGGCAGCCGCCTCAGCCAGAGAAAGCTTCAGATCGCAGAAATACACCATCTCTGCCAGATCAGAGCAATTCTTAAGAGCGGGCATATGCTTGCCGTTGGCAATACCGCCGCACCCGATGATACCGATTCTGAGTTTCTTATCCATTGTAGATCTCCTTTGAATTTTGATCAATCACGGTAATATTTATAGTAAGCAAGAATGGTTCTCTCCTTGCCTTCTACCTTGTCAAATCCCGTAAGGGTAGCCCCCTCCAGGGAAAGAAATTCCCACGCCTTCAGCTCCGAGGCGGTGGCAACAAACAGGGTCTTATCCCCCGAGATCACGCTGAACTCTCCTTCATAAAGGCTCAGCACGCCGCCCTTGCCGATGACGCGCTCCACGCTGTCTTCTCCCCGCTCCAAAATGTAGCGCAGGGATCTGCCGTCCAGCTTTTTCGCCATCCAAAGACGAAACTCCGGGCTGTCGGTATTGCGGGGCGGTTTATCCTTCTTTTTGATCCCGAACATTATCCTTCTCCTTCAGATCGCTTTCCGTCTCCTTGGACAGATAGATGGGACGGCGTTTACTCTCCAGATACGTCTTGGAAAGATAGCCCCCCAAAATGCCGATGGAAAACTCCAAAACACCGCCTACGAACAAAATGACGCACATCATGGACGCCCAACCAAAGGCGGAATCCACGCCCAGCAGGGCACGGATGATGACCACCAAAATGCCCACAAACGCCGCCAGACAGAACACAAAGCCCATCACGGAGGCGATGGCAAGGGGCGCGGTGGAAAAGGCAATGATACACTCCATGGAATACTTAAAGAGCTTCCAGAAGGAGAACTTGGTCTTCCCCGCACTGCGCTCCACGTTTTCGTAGGAGATCCACTCGGTATCGTAGCCCACCCACTCAAAGATACCCTTAGAGAAGCGGTTGTACTCGCACAGAGACAGAATGGAATCCGCCATGCGGCGGGACATCAAGCGGTAATCTCTGGCCGCGGGAACCAATCTCACGTTGGAGATACGGTTGATCATTTTATAGAACATATTGGCAAAAAAGCTTCTGATGGGAGGCTCTCCCTTACGGGAGGAGCGGCGGGTACCGATGCTGTCCACGCCCTTCTCCTTCAAAAGTGCCATCATACGGGGCAACAGAGAGGGAGGATCCTGGAGATCCGCATCCATATACACCACATAGTCCCCCTTGGAGGCCTGCAACAGAGCGTACATGGCGGCTTCTTTGCCGAAATTGCGGGTAAAGGAAACGTAGCGGAAGCGATCGTCCGCGGAAGCATACTCGCGCAAAAGGCGCAGGGTACCGTCCTTGGAGCCGTCGTCCGCAAAAATCACTTCAAATGCATACTCCGGCATAAGAGACATGACCCGCAAGATCTCGTCACGGAAAAGGGGCAGGGA
>JAFYNA010000011.1 GCA_017549925.1 Clostridia bacterium
AAATGCTAATATTTTTATGTACCAAATACGATGAAATAGTGTCTTTCGCCTTAGTTAGATAAACGCCTCTAAAATATTTCAAAAGCGAAGCTTTATCAAAGATCGGCAGTGTTCCTACCAATTTAAGCAAAAACTTCTTTGCTTCTTCAATTTGAATTCCGAATTGACCAAACGCTCTTACCGGTACAAACACCTTATATTTTGGATCTTGGAGCTGAATTGGAGTAGAAGTACCCCACTTAACATCCAGAGAAAACACCTTGTTTATATACCAAACTTCTGCGGTAAACGGAGATCGTCCCCCGAAAGGTATATTTACCAATTTGCTAAGAATCGGGATGTTATTTGTGCTCAGCGTATGTCTCCCGGCTTGAAACACATCACAAACCTGCCCGCCTTTAACTAAAATCGCTTCTTGCGATTCATTTACAATCAACTGTGTCCACGTGCCAAGCTCGTGATTTGGGTATTTCCACGCAAACACATCCGGATTGCCGTTATATTGTATTACCTCAACAATAGCCATAATTCTTCTCCTTCCGAAACTATGTGCCGAATAATTCTGTACATAACTTCCCTATCGTGTAGTATATTGTATCACTTTATAACCCTTTTTTCAAGATGAAAATATAAATATTTTCAGGTTGTGACAAGTTTTTTGAGGTTTGCATAAAGGCTGTAATACCATATCCTTATCGCCCTTATAACTCCCCCTCCCCGCGTCCCCCTTGTTCGCACGAAACCCACCGCGTGTTCGCGGCAGGATGTCTATCCGCCTCCGGGAGGTTTTTTGCGTGGGATGGGCAGGAAGCGCAGGTTGTCATGGGCGGGGAAGGACAACAGCCGTGACCGATTGCGCGTCCTGCTTTTTCGGGACGCCGTGGACGTCGTCCCCTACGGTCATGGACGGGAAAGGTACATAGCCGTAACCAAGCGATCATTCTTGTTGCGTCCCCCTTTGTTCGCACAAAACCCAAGCGTACCGGGGCGTAAGACATCCCGCCCTACAAACAAAAAGCCCGAGAAGAAAGCGTTTTTCGCTTCCTTCTCGGGTATTTTTTGCAGGAAAAGCAGAGTCAAAAAAAGAGCAGGCTCCCCTTAGCAAGGGGAGCTGTCACGACGCTTGCGGCGTGACTGAGGGGATTGTCCGGATGAAAAAATCTCCCCCGTTTTACGAGGGAAAATCTTTATTCCTTTCTGCCCCGCTTATGCACGGAGAAGCCGTCCAGTCCGGCACGCTCGATGGCGCCGAAGACACGCTCCTTCACCCCGGGGTCCTTCCGCTCCAGCTCCGCCAGGAATTGCTTCCATTCCTCACGCTTGGTATTGCCGTCCGCAGGGCAATACTTGGGGGAGCAGGTGATTCCCGCCGCGGTAACGAAGGACTTCAGCTCCTTCTCCTTGGCGTACAGCAAGGGACGGATCATGGTCACGTCCATGCGATCCAAATAGGTCACGGGAGAGAAGCAGCCCAAGTTCCCCTCGATGAACAAATTCATCAGCAAGGTCTCCACCGCATCGTCAAAATGATGCCCCAAGGCAATCTTACGGCATCCATGCTCCTTTGCGGTGCTGTAAAGGATGCCCCGCCGCAGGTTGGCGCAGAGGGAGCAGGGGCTTTTTTCCTTGCGGATCTCAAAAACCACCTGGTAAATATCCGTTTTCACCGCCACCAAGGGCAGATTTAACGCCTCGCAAAGCTCACGAATGTTGCCGTCGTCCCCGCCGGGGAAGCCCATTTGCAGATGAATGGGCACGATGTCAAACTTTTTTGGGTAAAAACGCTGCAGCCCCGCCAAGGCGGCCAGCAAAGCCATGCTGTCCTTTCCCCCGGAGATCCCCACGGCAATGCGATCGCCCTCGGAGATCATGCCGTAATCATCCACCGCACGGCGGGTGGAGGAAAGCAAGCGTTGCAGCTGGGGGATGTTGGTATTGATCATACGGTCCCTCCGTAGTTACAAATGTCCTTCAAAACGCATTCCCCGCACATAGGACGGCGGGCGATGCAAATATCTCTGCCGTACTGCACCAAGCGGTGGCAGAAATCGCTTTGCAGCTCCTTGGGCACCAGGGGATCTAAGGTAAACTCCACCTTTTTGGGGTCGTCGGTGCTGCAAAAGCCCAGAAGATTGGTGATGCGGATGCAATGGGTGTCCGCCACGATGCCCCCCAACCCGAACACGTCTCCGCGGATCAGGTTGGCCACCTTTCTGCCCACCCCGGGCAGGGTGAGAAGATCCTCCATGGAAGAGGGCACTTCCCCGCCGTATACGTCACACAGCCGCTTGGCGCACAAGGAGAGGTTCTTGGCCTTACTGCGATACAGCCCGCAGGAGCGGATCAGCTCCTCGATCTCGCAGATCTCCCCTTCCGCCATGGACTTGGCATCGGGAAACCGCTCAAACAGCCCCACGGAAACCAAATTCACCCGTGCGTCGGTGCATTGCGCGGAAAGGATCGCCATCACCAAAAGGCGGAAAGGATCTCCCTTTGCCTCCAAAGCGCAGGCAGAATTAGGGTAAAACGCCTCTAAACGGAGGATGATTTGTTGCATTCTTTCGTAAGGTGTCATAAATACGACTCCTGTAAATCGTTAAAATCAGGGTTTGCGAAGCGAATCAAGTCTATCTTCTTCTGTCTCGACCAGCCTTTCAGCCGCGTCTCCCGTTCGATAGCGTTTTCGATGGAAGAAAATTGCTCAAAATATACCAGCTTATGCAGATGATACTTGGCGGTAAACGTCCCCGGGCGGTCTTCCTTGTGTTCGGCAAGCCTGCGGGAGAGATTATTGGTCACACCAATGTAAAACACCGTGTTGGTGCTGTTGGTGAGGATGTAAACGCAGCTGTTTTTGTCCACGGAAAAGCTCCTAAAAGAGTATCATAAAAGGAAAAGGCTGCTTTGAAACGGATTGCAAGTATAGCACCATGCCGTGCGTCCGTTCGTCACCTTAGAACTCTGGTTTGCAAAGCATATCGCCCTGCTCACTCCAGCGCGTCACCTTGAGCGAGTTTTCCGCGGAATGCGCAGGAAAACGAGTCGAAACTTTTGGAGGTCAAGCCCCTCAGGGTTGGCCTACAAAAGCTACGGATGCGGAGCATTCCGTAGGGTCTAAGTTGTGTCTTAAGAGCGCCTTTGGAATAAAACTACTGTTTTTTACCTCGCACAAAAAATGTAAATTTGCGTCCAAAGGGCTGTGCCATGGATGGCTTAGACCCTGCCGAATCCTTCGGTTCGGCAGTTTTTGCAGGCTAACCCTACGGGATTAACCTGCAAAAATTTCGAATCGCCCTTCGGGCTCCCTCAAGGTGACGAACAGACGGGAGCGCCGTTTCGCATTTTCTTCGCACCGCAGTTCCAAAAACGATTTATCGTTTTTGATGTCGGCGAAACGATACCACGCATACACCAAAAGCTTTGCGCCGACTTGCTTACTCAAAAATAAAATTCACGTCGCCGGAGAACAGGGTCATCACCCCGCGGTAGATAATATCCGAGCGATCCTCAAAGCTCTCCCGCAGCTTCTCTGCGTACTCCCGGGTAGCGGCGTACACGGAGGTGGAGAACAGCGTTTTGGTTCTGTCACTGATGGTGCAGGTCACCGTCCAGCCGTTCCCGGTGGGAGCAACGGTGCTGTGGTACTTCACCCCGCGGCGCTTGGTCACCAGCACACGCTGGGCATGGCGCAACACTCTGTCCCGCACGTCGGGAACCAGCTCGTGGCTGAACATATCCAGCACGGCTCTTCCCTCTTCCGTTACGGTGTAAAGCACTTCCCCGTCTTCTCCCTCGCCCACGGCCTCGATCTGCGCTTGCTCCACCAGATCGGAAAAGGCCGCGGCAAAGTCAAAGTAGGTCACCAGCCCGTCCTGCTGAATCATATCGTTCAGCACAGTGAACTCCACAGGCTCTGCTACGTTGCCCAAAATATATAAAATAAAGATCTTCGCTTGGGTGCGGATCGCTTTTTCGTTCATAACTCATACCGTCCTTAAGGTTCCTTAGGGGGATATCCCGTCGATTTTACATTATAAAACATTTTTTTACGTTTTGCAAGGGTTTTTGGTGGGAGAATCCTTGTTATAAGGTGGTTTTTTAACATTTTCATATTGAATTCCGTGTATTTTATGGTATAATCATAATGAAAGAATGTATGTATTTTCGGAGGAGCTTATGGTGCTGACCTTCCCGGGAGGGATTTCTCTCCCCACCAATACCAACGCTTTGAAAAACAGCCTGCTCTTAAAGGACGTTCCTCAGGTCATGTTGCCCTTGGGAGATGCGGAGGAGGCTTATACCCTCACCGTCTGCCAGGGCGAGGAGGTTCCCGCAGGCGGTTTGGTGGCCACTTTGGGAGACGGTACCCCTATTTACAGCTCCATCGCCGGAGAAGTTACCGGCATCTTCGAAAAAGGCGGAATGCACTACGTCTCCGTGGAACGCAAAAACGGGCAGAACGACACGCCCCCCGTCCCCGCCAGAGAGCCGGAAAGCAAGCGTCTGGACGACATGACGGCGGAAGAGCTTCTTGACGCCATCAAGACCCTGGGCATCCACGATCTGTGGAGCGGGGATTGGCTGTGGCGCAGGCTCACCCCCTTGGTGGGCAAGATCCGCCGCGTGGTGGTAGATACCACCGACGACTCTGGGGCTTCCTTTACGGAATACCGCAGTACCCTCCGCCATCCCGGGGAGATCTTAGGCGGTGCCAAGATCCTTCTCCACCTGCTGGGGGCCACCAAAGCCATTCTTTTGGTGGATATGTCCCGTCAGAAGGTAAAAGAAGCCTTCACCACCATGATCAACGACCCCGCGTTGCTGGTTATGGCGGAAACCCAGGTCAAGTACCCCATGCGGGAGGAGACCTTATTTGAAGCCATTTACGTGCGCCATCTGAAATGGGGCTGTACCGCCGAGGAGGACGGCGTGCTGTTCATCAAGGCACAAACCGCCGCTCAGCTGTATCTTTCCATGCTCACAGGCCTGCCCCACACCACCCGCACCCTCACCGCCGCAGGGGAGGGCTTTGGCAAAAACGCCGTAATCACCCTGCCTCTGGGCACACCCTGGAAAACCGTCTTAGAGGCGGCGCAGTTCAAGGGCGGCGCGTACCGCACCATGGTGAATTCCCTGCTGGGAGGCAAGCAGGCAGAGGGTGCCATCGACGGCAAGGCGGAGGCGGTGTACGCTTCCATGCCCTTGGACAGAAAGCCCTCCCACTGCATTGCCTGCGGGAAGTGCGCCGAGGTATGTCCCATGCGGCTGATGCCCTACAAGAGCCTTACCCAGCGGAGCTATCTTTCCGCCAAGCGCATCGCCGCTGTTTGTATCGGGTGCGGATGCTGTGAATACGTTTGCCCCGCCGCCATCCCCCTGCGGGAAAAGATCACGCGGCACAAGGGCTGACCACTCCCCCACCCCGAAAGGAATCGTTTATGATCTTCACTTCCAGTCCCAAAACCAAAAACGCCCTGGCGCTGGATCTCACCGCGGCATTGATCCCGGTGTCCATTTGGGCTATTTATCTCTTCGGCGCACGGGCCGCCCTCCTGATGCTGATCTGCGGCGGATGCGCCACCCTTTTGGATTTCCTCATCCAAAAGCTGGTGCTTTGGAGACGGTGGGGGGAATCTATCTCTCCCTTCCCCTTCCTGGCAGGCGTGCTCACCATGCTGTGGTTCCCCGTCACCGTACCGCTGTATTACCCCCTGATCGCAGGGGGCATCGTAGCGGTTTCCAGACATTTGTATATCTGGTTTGGCCATAGGATCTTCTGTCCCTCCGCCTTGGCGGCTTTGGTGCTGAAGTATCTATACCCCTTTGAAATGACACGGTTCACCAAGCCTTTTGCGTATTTCGACCCATTCCAAATAGAAATAGACCCCGCTTTGGTCTCCGCCTATCAGGTGAAGACCCCTTTTGACGTGCTTATGAAAGGCACCATGTACGAGGACGGTGCCATCCCCCAACTCTACGGCTTTGCCTCCGGCGCAATGGGCGCAGTGGGCATCGCCTGCCTGCTTTTGGGCGGCGCGTGGCTGCTTTACCGCAAGGTGGTGACCTGGCACGCCCCCATGACCTATCTGGTCACCCTGCTGGCGGTGGCCATGGCCTTCGCCCCCGAAGAGGTGGAAATGACCGCCTACGGCTTCTTGTACCTCCTCTGCGGCGGCGTCGCGCTGGGCGCGGTGTTCTCTATGAACGATCCCTCCGCCACCCCCAGAACCAACAGCGGAAAATTTCTCTTCGGCGCCATTGCCGCGGTGCTGACCTTTGCCTTCCGCAAGCATTTCGGCGTAGACGGTGTCCTTGCCGCGGTGCTTTGCTGTAACCTGCTGACCCCCATCCTGGAGGGTCTGACCCGGCAATCCGATTATTACCGCCTCCGCAAGAAGGACGTGGTATTCGCCGCCTCGGCACCCATCCCCTCCCCTATCGAGCAAGAGCAGGAGATCGCGGAAGAGGAAGAGCTCTCCCCCGCCGAAGAGCCTACCGAGGAAATCACGGAAGAAATCTTGGAAGAAACAAATGTTCGCCCCTTGGAGGAGGTCTCTGAGGTAACCATGCTGGACATGAACGATGAGGAGCAAAGCTATGACTAAAAATCAGATCCTTACC
>JAFYNA010000106.1 GCA_017549925.1 Clostridia bacterium
CCAAGTCCTGGTGTGAGCTTGCTGTTGCTAAGTCCGATGTGGTTTGTCCCGAGGGCGGCTACATCATTTCCTACAACGGCAACAAGACCGGCTACGACGTATTGAAGAACGTGAAGGTGGGCCAGCAGGTCACCCTGATCAATCTGGACGTAGACGTGTTCCGCGGCTTGGAAGGCAACATGAAGCTGACCAACGCAGGCTTTACCGTTGGTGAACCCGGAGAGACTCCCGTGGATCCTCCCGTAGACGATCCCGTAGATCCCCCCTCTGACGATCCCGTAGATCCTCCTGTGGACGATCCTGTAGATCCCGTAGAGCCCGGCGATGCTGAATGGATCGGTACTATGACCCAGGGCGGCGACGGCAACTGCTCCGCAGACGTTCCCTATGGTTATATTTGGGGCGTTGACTATGTGGACGGTAAGATCGGCGGCGAGGACGTGACCATCTGTACCACCGACGACGCATACAAGGCTTGTAACCCCAACTGGGCAATCACCATTCTCCTGGAGAAGCAGGCAGACGGCACCTACGTCGCTGTTCAGGATGCTGTTGTTACTCCCGGCGATGCTTCCAAGGTTACCGTAGGTGAGAACCAGGTTGCTCTGGTTGTTCACTCCTCCTCCTCCAATCCCGATGCCGGCTACGATAACTGGCAGGGCAAGGTGGTCGCTATCTCCATCAAGGCAGGTGACGTATTCACCATCAACGAGGATATGACCGCCGTACAGGCAGTGATCCCCGAGGATCTGCCCGGTGATGAATCCTCCGAGGAACCCTCTGACGATCCTTCTCAGCCCGATGACGAGTCCTCCGAGGAACCTGATGACGAGTCCTCCGAAGAACCCGATGAATCCTCCGAGGAGGCTTCCGCAGAGACTTCCGCAGAGGCTTCCGCTCCTGTCGAGTCCTCTGTTCCCGCTGATGATGAGGGCGGCTCCGCTCTTCTCATCGTAATCATCGTTGTGGTTGTGGTTGCCGTGATCGGTGCCGTGGTCTTCATCGTGATCAAGCGTAAGAAGTAATCTTTTGCTAAAAAACAAAACTCCTACGGCTTTTTGGCCGTAGGAGTTTTTGCATAAACCGCTATACCATCCTTCCGAAAACGGCAGTTTTCGGCACTCAAGTTCTTTGGGGATTCTTAAGGGGACTTTCTCGAAAGAAAGTCCCCTTAAGCGTATTTCAAAAATCAACCGTGCCCCATCTTTTCCAGCGCGGTGAGAATGCCGTACTTACCGGATTCATAGGTCAAGCCGCCCTGCATATAAACGCGGAAGGGGGGACGTATAGGCGCATCTGCGGAAAGCTCAATGGAAGAGCCCTGCACGAAGGCACCTGCCGCCATCACCACCTCGTCGTTGTAGCCGGGCATTGCCCAGCCCTCGGGGGTGACGTAGCTGTCCACGGGAGATCCTGCCTGAATGCCGCCGCAGAATGCCAGCAGCAATTCTCTGGTCTTACAGTCCACCGTCTGAATGATATCGCTTCTCGCTTCCAATGCGGTGGGGTTGCAGTGATAGCCGTAGCTTTCAAACATAGCCGCCGCAAAATGAGAGGTCTTCATGGCCTGCAGTACCGTGTGGGGCGCGTAGAACAAGCCCTTGATCAACTGCTTGGTGGTTCCTAAGGTTGCCCCTGCCTCCAAGCCGATGCCGGGCACCGTCAAACGGTAGGATGCCAGCTCCACCGCCTCTGCAGAGCCTACAAGATAACCGCCGGACTCAGCCATACCGCCGCCGGGATTTTTGATCAGAGAGCCGATGAGAAGGTCAGCCTTGGGCTCTTCCTTCTCCACGAATTCCCCGTAGCAGTTGTCCACCACGAAGAACACTCCGGGATATTGCTTGATCAACGCTCCCAGCTCCGTCAGCTCTGCCGCCGTCAGCGTTCTGCGGGCGGAATACCCCTTGGAGCGCTGTGCGTAGATCATTTTCACGTTGCCCTTGTCCAACCGCGCCTTGATGGCGGGGAGATCCAGGGTCTTTTCCTCTACCAGATCGATCTGCTCGTACTTCACACCGAACTCTGCCAAAGAGCCGGCGCAAGGGGTCAATCCGATCACACCGCTCAAGGTATCGTAGGGCTTGCCGGTGACGGAAACCATCACGTCTCCGGGACGGAGAAGTCCCTGCAGACCGATGGCAAGCGCGTGGGTACCGGAGATGATGGAGGCTCTTGCAAAGCCTGCCTCACAGCCGAAGGCTTGCGCAAACAGCTTGTCGCAAAGATCTCTGCCGTCATCGTTGTAGCCGTAGCCCACGGTGCTGTTGAAATGCCGCTCGGAAAGCTGATTGTCGGCAAAAACGCCCATCACCTTACGAGTATTGTAGAAGGCATTTTCCTCCAAGCGGGCAAAGGTGCCTGCCAGAGCTTTTTCGCATTCCGCCGCTCTGTCAAGCAATGCTTTCGAAAATTCCTTCACGATTTATTCCGCTCCTTTTTCGATGAAAGCGGTCAACAGCTTGGCACAAGCATCCAGATCCTTCATATCAATGGTCTCCACGGGGGAGTGGATGTAACGGGTGGGAATGGAGATACAGCCAACTGCACAGCCTACGCCTACCACCTGCATGGAAGAGGTGTCGGTGCCGCCTGCCAGCAGTACCTCGTACTGATAGGGAATGCCGCCCTCCTTGGCCAGATCGGTCAAGCGGTCGATGATCATGGCTGAGCAAAGCACGGAGGAATCCTTGATCTTGATGGCCGCGCCGTCCCCCAGCTTGGTAACAGCACTGCCGCCGCATTCGCCTGCGGAGGTAACGTCCAAGGCGATGCCGTAATCGGGAGCGATGCGGAAGGTTGCGGGGCGGGAGCCTCTGCAGCCTACCTCTTCCTGCACGGTGAACACGAACCAGGTGTCGTAAGCGGGGGTATCGCAATGCAATGCCGCGTAAGCCGCTACCACGCATCCGATACGGTCGTCAAATGCTTTTGCCGCATAACGGGTGCCGCCCAGCTTCTGAAGCATGGGGACTACGGCACAAACGTCGCCGATCTTGACGCGCTTTTCAGCAGCCTTCTTGTCCTTGGCACCGATATCGATGACCATCTTCTTTACGGAGATGTCTGCAGCCTTGGTGCCGTTTTCCAAAACGATGACACCGGTCACGCCGTTTTGGAAGCGAACCTTCTGATAGGAGGAAGCCACTGCGTGGATACCGCCAATGTTGGAAACGTGAACGTAGCCGTCGCCGTCGATGGAGGTGACTACAAAGCCGATCTCATCCATGTGGGCGGCGATCATCAGCTTGCGGGAGGAATCCTTACCCTTTTTCAAAACGTACAGATTGCCGATGGCGTCGGTCTCAATAGCATCCGCAACGGGAGCAAGCTCCTTTGCAATAATATCAGCCAAGGGCTTCTCAGCGCCGGATACGGAAAAAGCGGAGGTGAATTTTTTAGTTAACGTCAGCATACTCAAATGTTCCTTTCAATCATAGCTCTTGCCAGCTTGCCTACGGAGATCAAGTCTTCCTTTGCGGCAACGCAGCAGGCGGAATGGATATATCTGGTAGGTGCGGAAATAGCCAGAACTCTTGCGCCCATAGCGCCCTTCTGGAAGGCGCTGGCCTCGTTACCGCCGGCAACGATGTTCTTCAGCTGGCAGGGAATTTCTTCTTCCTTACCCACGTTCAGCGCCAGAGCAACCAGCTCTTTGTCGTAAATGGTACCGCCGTCCATGTGGGAGATCACTGCGCCCTTGTGAATCTCACAAGCACGCTTGCCCTCGGGAGTACCGTAAATATCTCCTGCGGTGGTGGATTCCAGGATCACCGCGATATCGGGACGGACGCGATAGCAAACCTCTGCGGCACCGTCACAGCCGATCTCCTCGCAGGTGTTAAAGGCGAAATAGGTA
>JAFYNA010000012.1 GCA_017549925.1 Clostridia bacterium
ATTGCCGTGCTTCCTCTGCGGAAGCGTTTGAAGCATGAAAAGCTGTAAGCGGTTCTTGATCGCCCTTCTTGCCTTGGGGTTGCTTTTGGGGATCTTCGTCTCCGCCGCCGAGGAAGAGGGGGAGCTGGTGTCTCTTTTGATGGGGGAGGATCTGCAACAGTTTGCAGAAACGTCTCTTCCCGCAGAGGCGGGCATCGGTGGGGAATGGTACGCCTTGTACCTGGCTCAAAGGGATGAAGAATACGACCTTTCGGAATACGCTGCCGCCTTGGCGGCGTATTTTTCCACAGAGCATCGCTTGAACCCCGTGGAGCGACAGCGCTGCGCCTTGGCGTGGCTGGCGGCGGGCGGAAGCGCAGAGACGGCGGCGGAAATAGCCGAGGACACCGTAGGGGCCCAGGGCATTATGAGCCGTATCTACGGGTTGCACCTGATGCACAACGGTGTAGCGTTTCCCGGGCATACCGTCAAGGAGCTGGCAGACTCTCTGGTGGCCTTACAGCTTGCGGACGGCGGCTGGGCGCTCAGCGGGGAATACGCCGACGTGGACGTGACCGCAATGGTGCTCCAGGCTCTGGCACCCATGAAGGAAGACTACGCCGATGCCATCGAAAAAGGCATCGCTTGCCTCGCCTCCAAGCAACAGCCCGACGGCGGGTTCAAAAGCTACGGTGTTTCCAACCCCGAGAGTATTGCCCAGGTGGTGATCGCCATGACGGCCTTGGGGATCGATCCCCGTACCGACGGGCGGTTCTCTGGGGATATGACTGCAGTTTGGGCACAGTTCCGTACCGAGGACGGCGGGTATAGCCATACCGTGGGCGGCAACCGCAACGGGAACGCCTGTACCCAAGTATTGCTGGCGCTTCGTGCCTTAGATCGCTTTGATAGCGGAAAAGGCAGCTTGTATCTGTTGGAGCTCTCTGCGGAAGAACTGCCCGAGATCAGTTTCCCTGAGGACTCTTCTGAAGAGGAAAGCATTTTGGAAGAAGACTCCGAGGCAGAAAACTCCTCGCAGCCTCCCGCTCCCACCGAGGAGGAGGGAATGTCCTTCCCCCGCAAGCTCGTCCTTGCCGTAGCCATCCTGTCTGCGGCGGCAAGCCTTGTGTATCTGCTGATTCCCAAGAAAAAATAAGGTAAGCGGTGTCCCGATATGGGACACCGCATTTTGTGTGATGTCTACAAAAAGCACCTCCCATTTTCGTCAAAAACAATCTTGCGCTGATAGCTACATTTTTTGTATAATAATGATAGAAAGGGGTGTTTCTGTTTGAAAAGAAGTATCAAGGCGTTTTGTTTGCTGGGAATTGTGTTGATTTCCGTGTTGTTTTGCGGCGCGGTGAATGAGGAGAGCTATTATGAAGACCATATGTCCCTCTGCCGTGCCATGATCGATGCCATTGTGGCGGATGACCGTGCCGCGGCACAAGCCACCGTGATTCCGAAAATCAGTGAGCAAGAGTTTGATCAGGTGTATCGCGGCTTGCGGTCGCTTTGGTCGAAAATGGAGAAATATGCCATTGTTGCAGAAGAGCAGGGGCATTTTACCGAAAACGGGGTGACCTATTACAAAACTGTTTTTAAGGTAACCTCTGAGGACGGAGCGGTGTATCTTGTATCCTGTGTCACGGAGCCGGGCGGAAAGCAGCTGGCAGGCTTCCACGCCACGCTCTCGGATCTTTCCGAAGCCGCCGAGGAGGTTCCTTTCCTATTGCAGGCTTTGTTCCTTCTGCTTACCTTGGCTTGCGTGGCGTTTTCTGTTTGGATGACCGTGGATTGTGCGCGGCGAAAGATCAAGCTGAAGTGGCTTTGGATCCTTCTTTGCTGGCTGTCGGCAGGATTTACGCTGACCTTTGCCGCATCCAACGTAGGGCTGTACTTCCGGTTTGGGTTGGTATTCCTTCCCTCTATGGCAACGCTGAGAAGCGGTATTTTTGCCCTGCAGCTGTATCTGCCCGTGGGCGCCATCATCTACTTCTTCATGCGCAAAAAGCTTTCTGCCAAGGCGGAGCAGGAGACGGTAGCATACTATGCTCAGCCGAATTTTGATTTCACCGTGGAGGAACCCAAAAACGTAGAGACTCCCTCCGAGGAGCAAGACCCTCCCGCAGAAGAGTAAATAAACAAAATGCGTGCCGTCAAAAGCACGCATTTTTCTTATACCAATTCTTCCAAAAGCTTCAATTCTTCTTCCGTCAGCTCCCGCATTTCACCCACGGGCAGGTCATCGGGGAGGGCGAGATTGCCCATGGAAACACGGTGAAGCCCCACCACGGTAGCCCCGCAGGAAGCAAACATACGCTTGATCTGGTGATACCGCCCCTCCACCAGGGTGACGTAGGCGGTGTTTTCTTCCAGAATCTCCATCTCTGCAGGCTTGGTCAGCCCCTCGGAAAGGGAGATGCCTTCCTTGAACTTGGCCACCATTTCCTCCGTGGGAGGAACGTCCAAGGTGACCAGATATTTCTTCTTCACGTGCTTTTTGGGGGCAAGGATGCGGTGAGCCATCTGTCCGTCGTCGGTGATGATCATCATCCCCGTGGTATCCTTGTCAAGTCTGCCCGCCGGGAACAGCCCGTCGCGGTAAAGCTCCTCGGGCACCAGCTCCAGCACGTAAGCGCCGTCGTGCCCCTCGGTGGAGGAAACGTAGCCTTTGGGTTTGTTCAATAAAAGGTAGAGATTCTTCTTGATGGTCAAGGGGATGCCGTCGATGGCGATAATTGCCTTGGTCTCGTCCACCTTCACGTCGGCACTTTTTGCCACTCCGCCGTCCACCGTTACCCTGCGGCGGGCAACCAACTGCTTTACGTCCTTGCGGGAATATTTCCCTTGGGAGGCGATCAGCTTGTCCAAACGCTCCATACAGCACCGTCCTTTCTGTTTCCTGCCCTCAGTGTACCATAAAATCCATGTTTTTTCAAGACAAAGTGAAAAAAACACTTGCATTTTTCATGGGAATAAGGTATCATATAGGCAATACGAAAGATTGGAATCAAAAGGAGACTTTATTATGCAGAAACCCATCGTTGGTACTTGGTTTGAATTCTGGCATCATCACATTCCCGAGGGCAAGTATTGGAACCCCATCTGCCGTCACTTCTCTGCTGAGCAGTGGGAGGCAAAGGTAGATGAGATCGCTTCCGTTGGTATGAAGTACATCGTTCTGATGGCTACCTCTCTGGGTTACGAGGAATATGCAGAAAGCTATTTCGACACCGATATTTTCCCCTTTGCAGAGATGGCTTGCAAGGATCCCATGTCCGCACTGCTGAACGCGGCTGACAGAAACGGCATCAAGGTGTTCGTTTCCTGCGGCTTCTACGGCGTTTGGACTCACACCATGGAGAACATGACCTCTCCCGTGGTTACCGAGCGTGCCTTCAAGGCAATGGAAGAGCTCTGGAAGCAGTATGGCCACCACGAGTCCTTCTACGGCTGGTACTTCCCCGATGAGACCTGCATCGAGGGTCACTTCCATCCCGCATTCATCGAGTACGTAAACCGTTACTCCGCTCACGCTCACAAGATCGCTCCCGGCACCAAGACTCTGATCGCTCCCTACGGCACCAACATTCTGGTGACCGACGACGAGTACGTAGAGCAGCTGAAGGCTCTGGACGTGGATATCATTGCATACCAGGATGAGATCGGCGTTCGCAAGTCCAAGCCCGAGGATACCGCCGAGTATTACAGAAATCTGCGCAAGGCACACGATGCCGCAGGCAGAGCCGCTCTGTGGGCTGATATGGAGGTCTTTGAGTTTGAGGGCGACGTATACCGTTCCGCTCTGATCCCCGCCGCTATGGAGCGCGTAGAGCGTCAGATTGAGTCCATCGCTCCCTACGTAGACGAAATTCTGATCTATCAGTACCAGGGTATGTTCAACAAGCCCGGCACCATCGCCTTCTGCGGTCACCCCGAGTCCGTTCGTTACTACAATGAGCTGGCGGCTCACAACGCAAAATTTAACAAGTAATTCTTACACGAAACCGAAAGCTCCCCGCGGGTACCCCGGGGAGCTTTTTGCAAAACCGCTCAGAGGGAGCGGGCTACGAAAGGAAAGGTCATCATTATGCAGAAACCCATCGTTGGTACTTGGTTTGAATTTTGGCATCATAACCTCAAGGAAGGAAAGTATTGGAATCAGATCTGCCGTCAGTTTTCCGCAGAGCAGTGGGAAGCCAAGGTGGATGAGATCGCTTCCGTGGGGATGAAATATCTGGTGCTTCTGGATACCGCCATCGTTTATAACGACTACGCGGAAAGCTATTTCGACACCGACATTTTCCCCTTTTCGGATATGGCCTGCAAGGATCCCATGGGCGCGGTGCTCACCGCCGCCGACCGAAACGGCATGAAGGTGTTCGTCTCCTGCGGTTTTTACGGTAACTGCTATCACGCCTTGAACAATATGACTTCTCCTGAGGTAACGGAGCGCGCCTTTAAGGCCATGGAACAGCTCTGGGCAAAGTACGGTCATCACAAGTCCTTCTACGGCTGGTACTTCCCGGACGAGACCTGCATCGCAGGGCACTTCCACCCGGATTTCGTGGCGTACGTAAACCGCTACTCCGCGCAGGCACACAAGATCGCTCCCGGCACCAAGACCTTGATCGCTCCTTACGGTACCAATATGCTGGTCACCGACGAGGAGTACGTGGAACAGCTTCGCAATCTGGACGTGGACATCGTGGCATACCAGGACGAGGTGGGTGTTCGTAAGTCTACCGTGGAGCAGACGGGTGCGTTCTACGCCAACCTGCGCAAGGCGCACGATGCCGCAGGCAGATCCGCCCTCTGGGCAGACGTGGAGGCCTTCGATTTCGAGGGTGACGTATACCGCTCCGCTTTGATTCCCGGTACCATGGAGCGTGTAGAGAAGCAGATCGAGGCTATTGCCACCTATGTGGACGAGATTTTGATCTACCAGTATCAGGGCATCTTCAACAAGCCCGGCACCATCGCTTACTGCGGTCACCCCGACTCCATTTCCGAGTACACCAAGCTTTTGGAATACAACCGAAAGAACAATCTTTGATCTATGCTTAGAATCAACATCAAGCTCCCTTTGGGCACGCCCGAGGAGCTTTCCAAGGCCGTCGCCTCCCGCTTGGGGATGAGGGAGGAGGCGTTTACTCTGATCCCCCGCAAGCGTTCCGTGGATGCCAGAGAAGCCCCCACCTTTGTATGGACGGCGGATCTGTCCTTCCGCGACCCAAAGGTGGAGAAGTCGCTTTTGAAAAAGCACGGCAAGCTTCTCACCGTTGCCCCCGAGGAACAGCCATATGCCTTTCCCGTGCCTGACTCCCTTCCCGCAACCCGCCCCCTCGTGGTGGGCTTTGGCCCCGCGGGGATCTTCTGCGGGCTAATGCTGGCGCGGAGCGGCTTTCGTCCGATCATTTTGGAGCGGGGAAGCGATATGCCCCGCCGTGCGGAAGCGGTGGATACCTTCTTCCGTGAGGGCGTTTTGCAAGGGGAATGCAACCTGCAGTTCGGCGAAGGCGGCGCAGGCGCGTTCTCCGACGGTAAGCTGAACACGCTGGTCAAGGACAAGTCCTTCCGCGGGTACTTTGCCTTGGAGCAGCTGGTGAAGGCAGGGGCGCCCGAGGAGCTGCTTTGGCTGAACAAGCCCCACGTGGGCACCGACCTTTTGCGCGAAGTAATCGTGAACCTGCGGGAGGAGATCTGCGCCTTGGGAGGCGAGGTACGCTTTGACACCAAGGCAGAGGAGCTTCTCTCGGAAGAGGGTATCGTCAAAGGCGTCCGCTTGGCAGACGGAACCCGCATAGAAAGTGATACGGTGGTGCTTGCCATCGGACATTCCGCAAGAGATACCTTCCGTATGTTGCGGGAGAAGGGGATCTCCATGGAGAAGAAGCCCTTTTCCGTGGGCGTGCGGATCGAGCATCCCCAAAGCCTGATCGATCTTTCCCAATACGGCTGTGAGCGGGGAAGCTTTCCTCCTGCGGACTATAAGCTGGTCTGCCATACGGAAAACGGCCGTACGGTGTACAGCTTCTGTATGTGCCCGGGTGGCGTGGTGGTTGCCGCCGCCTCCGATGAGGACGGTGTGGTCACCAACGGCATGAGCTATCATGCCAGAGACGGCAAGAATGCAAACAGCGCCCTGCTGTGTGAGATCTTCCCTCAGGATGTGGGCGAGGATCTGTTTGCAGGCATGGCGTTCCAAAGAGAGCTGGAAAAAGCGGCCTTCCGCATAGGTGGCGGTGGTCACAAGGCACCTGCCCAGCGGGTGGGAGATTTCTTGGAGAACAAGCCCTCCCAAAGCTTTGGCAGTGTAGAGCCCACTTATTCTCGCGGGGTGACCCCCTCCGATCTGCGGGAGGTTTTGCCCGGGTACGTTTGCGATGCCTTGGCAGAGGCGTTGCCTTATTTCGGCAGGCGGATCAAAGGCTTCGATGCCCCCGATGCGGTGATGACCGCGGTGGAAAGCCGCAGTACCTGCCCCGTGCGCATCCTGCGTGACGAGGACATGGAAGCCCCCCTCAAGGGACTGTATCCTATCGGAGAGGGCGCAGGCTATGCAGGCGGGATCATTTCCGCCGCCATCGACGGCATCAAGTGCGCAGAGAAGATCGTTGGGAAGGGCGTTTAAGAAACTTTCTTGTAAGAAAGTTTCTTAAAAATCTTCAAAGAACTTTTTATGCCGCAAACTGTCGTTTGCGGGAAACTCAAAAAGGACTGCTTATAACGAGCAGTCCTTTCGTTTCGCTCCCAAAAGCGACAGCTTTTGGCAATATGGTTTCTTTGGAGTTTAAGAACCTTTCTTTTTCGAAAGAAAGGTTCTTAAGTCTCCGTAAAATTTCAAAAAATCCTATTGATAGCGGCGGAAAACCGTGGTATAATAAGGGAAATCTTTTGTTTGGAGCAGTTTCCCATGAACATTCGCAGAGCGACCCCCGGTGACTTGACCGCGGTGAACAAGCTGTTGTTGCAGGTTTTGACGGTGCATCATGAAGGCCGTCCCGACCTGTTTAAAGCGGGCACAAAGAAATATACCGATGAGGAACTGCTGGCCATTTTTGCCGACGACACCCGCCCCGTCTTTGTGGCGGAGGAAAACGGGGAAGTGGTGGGGTACGCATTCTGTATCTTTCAGCAACATATGAACAACAACATCCTCACTGATGTGAAGACCTTGTACATCGACGATCTTTGCGTGGACGAATCCAAGCGGGGGGCCCACGTGGGCAGTACCCTGTACCGCTACGTCCTTGGATTTGCAAGGGAATGCGGATGCTATAACCTGACGTTGAACGTGTGGTCCTGCAACGAGAGCGCGTTGCGGTTTTATCAGCGAATGGGCCTTACCCCTCAAAAAATTGGCATGGAGCAGATTTTGTGAAATATTTCGGTATCAAAAAATGGATAGGCGTCCTGCTGGTGTGCCTTTTGCTGGTCTCCTGCGGGGAGCAGACGGTCGAGCAAAGCTCCGCACCACAGCAAAGCCAAGGGGAAGCTTCCTCCTTTTCGGATATTTCCTCCGAGGCCGTCTCGGTGGAGCTTGAGGTTTCTCTCCCCGAGGATATTTCCATAGAGCTTTTTCCCGAGGAATCCTCGGAGATTTCGGAGGAAGAGCCTTCACCTTCCCAGACGGTGCATCCGTTGCAAGCCCAAATCAGTGCCAAGCAGGGCTTCGTCTACGATTCTCTCTTGGACATTACCTTTGCCAAGGGTGACATGGAACAGCGGATCTACCCCGCCTCCATTACAAAGCTGTATACCGCCTACGTGGCGTTGAAATATCTGACTCCCGAGACGGTGATCACCGCGGGCGGAGAGCTTTCCTTGGTGGGAGCAGGCTCTACCGTGGCGTATATTTCAATGGGCGACCGCCTGACGGCGTCCATGCTGGTGCAGGGAATGCTGCTCCCCAGCGGAAACGATGCCGCCTACGTGCTGGCGGCAGGTGCGGGCAGAGCCATTCTGGAAAACCCCGATGCCTCCCCCCGAGAAGCGGTGGATGCCTTTATGGAGGCGGTGAACCTTTGCGCAGAGGCAGACGGCCTGACGGGCACCCATTTCTCCGTCCCCGACGGATACCATCGTGAGGACCATTACACCACCATGGGAGATTTGTTAACCATCGCCCGTTTGGTGTTGGCAGACCCCGTGATTACAAGCTACACGGGAATGCTTTCCGCCAAGGTGATGTACGCCAGTGGCGAGACCAACCGTTGGACCAATACCAACAGCCTGCTGGATCCCGATTCCGTGTATTACCGCGAGAATGTCATCGGCTTAAAGACGGGGCATACCTCCCAAGCGGGATACTGCCTTTTGGCCGCCGAGAAGCGGGGTGACAGGATCATCATCACCGGGGTGTTCGGTTGCACCTCGGGGAGCAAGCGGTTTGAGGATACGGTGACCTTGCTTGAATCTTTGACGTAAGGAGAAGAATATGAAATTTATTTCCTGGAACGTAAACGGCTTCCGCTCTTGCTTGGGGAAGGGATTTGCCGATTTCTTTGCTTCTGCGGATGCGGATTTTGTCTGCCTGCAGGAGACAAAAATGCAGCCCGGACAAGCAGAATTTGCCCCCGCGGGATATTTTCAGTATTGGAACAGCGCCTTGAAGAAGGGCTATTCCGGCACGGCCATCTTTGCTAAAAAAGAGCCCCTTTCCGTGGCGTACGGTTTGGGCATCCCCGAGCATGACACCGAGGGCAGAGCCATCACGCTGGAGTATGAGGCGTTCTATCTGGTGTGCGTGTACACCCCCAACGCCCAAAAGGAGCTGGCACGGCTGGATTACCGTATGTCCTGGGAGGACGCTTTGCGAGAGTATCTCTGCGCCTTGGATCAAAAGAAGCCCGTGGTGTACTGCGGCGATCTTAACGTCGCCCACTGCGAGATAGACTTAAAGAACCCCAAAACCAACCGGTTCAGCGCAGGCTTTTCCGACGAGGAGCGTGAGAAATTTACCCGTCTGTTGGATAGCGGCTTTGCAGACACCTTCCGTCAGCTGTATCCCGAGAAGGTGCAGTATTCCTGGTGGAGCTATATGTATAACGCCAGAGAAAAGAACGTGGGCTGGCGCATTGACTACTTTGTGGTGTCCAACCGCCTTTTGCCTAAGGTGAAGGACAGCTACTTATTGAACGAGGTGATGGGAAGCGACCATTGCCCCGCAGGATTGGAGCTTGACCTATGATCCGCCTTGCCGTCAAAGAAGACCTTCCCCGCATTTTGGAGATCTACGCTTCCGCGCGTCGCTTCATGCGGGAGCAGGGCAACCCCAACCAATGGAAGGAGGGCTATCCCGCCCCCTCCGTGCTGGAGGAGGATATGGAGAGGGGATGCCTTTACGTGGATGAATGGGAGGGCACTCCCTACGGCGTCTTTTTCTTAAAGGAAGGCCCCGATCCCACCTACAGCCGTATCGACGGAGAGGGCTGGCGGCAGGATACGCCCTACGGCGTGATCCATAAGGTGGCAAGTGACGGCACACGCAAGGGCTTTTTGCACACCCTGATGACCTTTGCCAGAGAACGGTTCTCCCACCTGCGCATCGACACCCACGCCGACAACCTTCCCATGCAGAACGCCCTTGCCAAGGAAGGCTTTTCCCATCGAGGCACCATTTATTTGGCAAACGGAGATCCTCGCTTGGCCTATGATTGGTTAGGCATGGAAAAGGTTTTGGTCATCGGCTGTCCCGGAGGCGGGAAATCCACCTTCGCCAGAGCATTGCGTGACAAAACAAATTTGCCGTTGTACAGCTTGGATATGATCTGGCACAAGCCGGACAAGACCACCGTCACCCGCGAGGAGTTTGACACCCGCTTGGAGGAGCTTTTGCACTTGCCTCGCTTCCTGATCGAGGGGAACTATTCCCGCACCTTGGAGAGACGCTTGGAGGCCTGCGACACGGTATTCCTGTTGGATTATCCCGTGGAGGTGTGCCTTGCGGGAGTGGAATCCCGCATCGGGAAGAAACGGGAGGATATGCCCTGGGTGGAAACGGAGTTTGACCCGGAATTTCGGGAATTTATTTTAAAGTTCGCCGCAGAACGCCTGCCCCATATCTACAAGTGCTTGGAGGACGCCAAGGGGAAACGGGTGGTGATCTTCCGTAGCAGAGAAGAAGCGGCAAGCTTTTTGGAGACACTATGATACGTATTTTATTTGTTTGCCACGGGAACATCTGCCGTTCCCCCATGGCGGAATTTATCTTCAAGGATATGGTGAAAAAGCAGGGGAGAGAAAAGGAATTTTTCGTCGCCTCTTGCGCTACTTCTACGGAAGAGATTTGGAACGGCTTGGGCAATCCCGTGTACCCGCCCGCAAGAGCAGAGCTTGCAAAGCATGGCATTTCCTGCGAAGGAAAGCGTGCGGTGCAACTGCAAAAAGCAGATTATGTAAACTACGACCTGCTGATCGCTATGGACAGTAACAACATCCGCAATATCCACCGTATCATCGGAAGCGATCCCGCCGGAAAGGTTCGTAAGCTGATGGATTACACGCCCCGCGGCGGGGACGTGGCAGACCCTTGGTATACCGACCGCTTTGATGTCGCTTACCGTGATATCGAGGAAGGTTGCCGCTGTCTGCTGGAACAACTGTAAAGAGAAAGGAATTTGTAAAATGTCTGAATTTTTGGCTTCCCTCCACCCTGCGTTGGTGTGTCTGATCGTATGCTGCGCCAAAATTGTCGAGATCACCATCCAATCCTTAAAGACCTGCATGATGGTCAAGGGGCAACGGCTGAAGGCCGCTGGGCTGGGCTTGGTGGAATGTACCATTTGGGGCTTGGTGATCTCTACCATTATCGGTACCTTGGGGGATAATCTGTTCCTTCTGGCCTTCTACTGCGTGGGCTACGCCACGGGCTTGTTCTTAGGCTCTACCCTGGAGAATAAGATCGCCTTGGGCACTTCTAACTTAGAGCTGATCGCAAACGATGACAGCACCGAGAAGATCACCGATTATCTGACATCTCGCGGAATGGGCTATACCGTCTTCGCAGGGCATGGCTCTACGGATAAAATGAACATGATCTTCATCGTTCTTCCACGCAAGGAGACCCCCAAGACCTTAAAAGCCATTCGCAAGGTCTGCGACAACAAGGTGTTCGTGGTAGCCTCCGAGGTGAGCAAATACGCCGGCGGCTACGGCATGGTGAAGTAAGAGGACCGTCTTTAGAGGGCGCCGCTCTCCAAAACACCTGCCAAAGAACTCAATCGATTTTCTTTGGAGTTTAAGAACCTTTCTTCTAAAAAGAAAGGTTCTTGTGTTTTCTCCTTGACTTCCCGTTTAGAATGGGGTATACTATTTTACAGTAACGAACGAGAGGTGCTTTTATGCAGTCTTTACGGTATTTATATCGCATCGGAAGAGGCCCCTCCTCCTCACACACAATGGGTCCCTTGGCGGCGGCAGAGCGGTTTTTGGCGGCTTATCCCACGGCGGATGCTTACCGCGTGATCCTTTACGGCTCTCTTGCCAAAACGGGGAGAGGGCACATGACGGATTTTATTCTCCGCGAGGTGTTTGGGGAACGAGAACTGGATATCGTTTTGGATTGCGAAACGCCTACGGATTTTCACCCCAATACCATGGACATCCTTGCCTTTCAGGGTGGGGAAGAGATCGCCCGCACCCGCTATTACAGCGTGGGCGGCGGCGAGATCTTAGC
>JAFYNA010000013.1 GCA_017549925.1 Clostridia bacterium
AAGCTCCTTTCTGCAGTGTTGGATTAAACTTCCCCTATGACAAGGGGCTGTGAGCTCGCGGTAGGTTTTGTGAACATAAGAGGACGAAATGGGTTTGGCGGCAGCGGGACGCCGGAGGACGTCGTCCCCTACGGTCTCGCAGTGAGCGGGGTGAACATAGGCGGACGAGATGGATTCGGAAGAAGGGCAATAGGAACCTCATCCACCGTCTGCGGAGATAAGTATGGTTTGCTTTTTCTTGCTTTTTCCGTCCACTGACGGTTCCCCTTCCCCATAGGGGAAGGCGAGGCTTGCTTCGCAAGCGGGAAATATCGTACGTCCCTGCTTATCCTCTTCGTTGGTGAAGCTTTGTCGCGGGGCGAAATCAGTAATATTGAGCATCCCCCGAAAACGACAGTTTTCGGCATTAAAAGTTTTTGAGGAGATTTAAAGAGGAACTTTTTTTCAAAAAGTTCCTCTTTTTCGTCGTCCTTTATTCGGTTTTACAGTGCCATCAGGATCTCGCGGTTGAGGGCAACGTAGGCGCGGAGTTCTTCGGGGGTGAGGGGGCGGGCAAGCATCACGGCAGAAAGGTAGATGTGCTTGGCAATACGGGCGGCCTTCTCCTCTTCTGCGGGGAGGGTCATCAGCTTCTGCACCAAGGGACTGCCTGCGTTGACGGTGAGGATCTCCTCCACGGGGAAAGAGAAATCGTTCCCGTCGCCCTGCATACTGTACATCCGCATCATGTCTGCCATACGGCGGCTCTCCTCACTGACAGAGAGGAGCGCAGGGGCATCCTCTTCCCCAAGGGTAACGAAGGATACCTTGGCATCCTCCTTGCCCATGGCGGTCTTAAAGAGGCTCTCAAGAGCCGCGGTGTCGGAGGTGTCTTCGCCCTTGATGGCGTCCAGATCGGAGTCGATACGGCGGAACTTGATCTTATCGTTCTTGCTCTCTGTGAACTGGGCGTAGTTGGTATCCATGATGGTATCGAAGATCAACACGGAGATATTCTTGGCGGCGTAAAGATCCAGGTAATAGCTCTGCGCCTTGGCATCGGTGGTATAGTAAACGGTGCCCTCTTCCTTTTCCTCCAGATACTCGGGCAAGGTACACCAGCCGCCGGAGGCCTTCTCAAAGAGGATCACATCGCGGGTTCGGTCGCAGAATTTTGCATCCTTGATACATCCGTACTGGATATAGGGCTTGAGTCCCTCCCAATTCTTCTCAAACTCCTCGCGGTTGTTGTTAAACAGGAAGTTCAAGCGGTCGGAGACCTTCTTCACGATGTGGGCGGAAACCTTGCGCACGTAGGCGTCGTTCTGCAGGTAACTGCGGGAAACGTTCAGAGGAAGCTCGGGACAATCCAGCACGCCCTTCAGATTGATCAAAAACTCGGGGCAGACCTCCTTGATGTTGTCCGCCACGAACACGGAGTTGTAGAACAGACGGATCTCACTTTCCTGAGAATCGAAGGCGCTCTTACGTCTGGGGAAATACAGAATGCCTTTGAAGTTCAGCGGGTAATCCGCATTGATATGCACCCAGAACAGCGGGTCTGCGTAATCGTGGAATTGCTTGCGGTAGAACTCCTTGTACTCCTCGTCGGTGCAATCGGAGGGGTTCTTCTGCCAAAGAGGCACGGTCTCGTTGATCAGCTCCTCTTTGTCGCCCTCGCTGAGATAGATCTCCACGGGCATGAAGGAGCAGTATTTCTCCAAGATGGGCTTTAAGGCATCGAAGGAAAGGTAGGAATCCTCTTCCTCCATAAGGTACATGGTGATGGAGGTGCCGCGCTGCGTGCGGGTGCCTGCCTGCATCTCGTAGGAGCCTGCCTCGGTGCATTCCCACAGCACGGCGGGAGCATCGGTGTAGGATTTGGTCTCCATGGTGACCTTATCGGCTACCATAAACATGGAATAGAAGCCCAAGCCGAAGTGGCCGATGATGCCGCTTCCGCCCTCTCCCTCATACTTGGAGATGAAATCCACCGCGCCGGACAGGGCGATGTTGTTGATGTAGCGTTCCACCTCGTCCGCGGACATACCGATACCGTTGTCCGTAACGGTGATGGTGCGTGCTTCTTTGTCTACGCTGATGTCAATTCGGTAAGGGGTATCGCTCTCTTGCGCCTCCCCCAAGGAAACCAGTCGTTTATGCTTGGTAACTGCGTCGCAGGAATTGGACAACACCTCACGCAGGTAGATGTCCTTCTCGGAATACAGCCATTTTTTGATGATGGGAAAAAGATGCTCAGTATCCACCGACAATGCACCGTTTGCCATATATCTTCACTCTCCTTTTCGTTTGGTTGAACATAGGCAGTATACCCCGCGGGTATGAACGAAGTTTGGGGTAATTGTGTCCGAAATGTTAAAATCAGCACTCTCTGCGTGAGAGTGCTGATTTGAGTTGTTGTTCTTATTCTTCGCCGAAGGTGCAATCGATATCGCCGTCGAAGAGATCCTCCAGATCGTCGATAAAGTCATAATCCTCGAAGTCTTCTTCCATCTCGCGGGAGATCTTTTGGTTGCGAAGCTCATCGAATACCAGATAAGCACCTGCAATACCGCCTACCGCAGAGAACACGGCAAGGCTGCGGGAAAGGCTTCTGGACTTGTTCCAATACACCAAGAACAGAATGAAAAAGAGAATGGATTGCCCGATAAGGCAAAGGCCTGCGATGAATTTTGTTTTCTTCATGTGCGTGTTTCCTTTCGATATTTATGATTTGGATCAGCTTTCGGTTCCCTTGCAGGAAAGCTTGAGGAATTCGTTGATAAAATCGTCCAGCTCGCCGTCCATCACTGCCTGGATGTTACCCGTCTCGCAGGAGGTACGGTTGTCCTTGACCAGAGTATAGGGCATGAATACGTAGGAACGGATCTGGCTACCCCACTCGATCTTCATCTTGTTGCCGGTGATGTCCTCAATGCGCTCCAAATGCTCGCGCTCCTTGATCTCCAAGAGCTTACTCTTCAGCATACGCATTGCGGTCTCTTTGTTCTGCACCTGGCTACGCTCCGTCTGACAACCCACCACGATGCCCGTGGGGATGTGGGTGATACGGATGGCGGAGTCAGTCTTGTTAACGTGCTGTCCGCCCGCACCGCTAGAACGGTGGGCAACGACGATCAGATCCTCGTCGCGGATCTCGATGCCCTCGTTTTGATCGGTGAACTCGGGAAGCACCTCTACGGATGCGAAGGAGGTCTGACGTCTGCCGCCCGCATCGAAGGGAGAGACGCGCACCAAGCGGTGAACGCCGGACTCACTCTTGAGATAGCCGTAGGCGTTGGTACCCTCCACCAGGAAGGATACGGACTTGATGCCCGCTTCGTCGCCGTCCAGATAATCCAGCACCTTGACCTTAAACTTCTTACGCTCCGCGTAACGGAGGTACATTCTGTAAAGCATCTGTGCCCAGTCCTGCGCCTCGGTACCGCCTGCACCGGGATGGATGCTGATAATGGCGTTGTTACCGTCGTATTCCCCGCAGAGAAGCACCTCAATGCGCTGTTCCTCGAACTCCTTGCGAACAGCCTCGAGATCAGCCAGCACGTCCTCCACCATGGACTCGTCGTCCTCCTCGATGGTCATATCGATGAGCACGGAAACGTCGTCAAATCCGCGGCGAAGGTGGAGATAGTTCTCCAAAAGGGATTTTTTCACCTTCAAGACCTTCAGAATCTTCTGAGATTCCTGAGGGTCGTCCCAGAAGCCTGCCTCACCGGTCTTAAGCTCCAGATCGGCAACCTCCTGCTGTAACGTATCAAATTTAATGGATGCCTTGAGATCGTTGATCCCCGCCTCCAGATCCCGAAGGGATAATTTTGCCTGCTCCAACTGAATCAGCACTGTCGTTTACCTCTGATAATCATATTCATTCAAGTTATTATACCGAAAATGGTTGTTTTTGTCAAGAGAGTATTTGGGGAAAACCCGTGTTTTTATACCCCCGAAAGGTAAAAAAACAAAGGACCCCGCAGGATCCTTGGTTCCATCGCCTCTGTAAGCCGGGTTCTGTCGTGAACGATCATCTATCTTGGACGTACGTCGCCGCACGCCTCTTTGCCACCCGTGAAGCTGCCGAGCAAGCTTAAAACGCTTCGGTGGGTGTTGCTCCGGATAGGGTTTACATGGCCGTACGGTCTCCCGCACGCCGGTGAGCTCTTACCTCGCCTTTCCATCCTTACCGCGAAAAACGCGGCGGTATCTTTCTGTTGCACTGGCCCTGAAGTCACCTTCGGCAGACGTTATCTGTTATCCTGCTCTGCGGAGCCCGGACTTTCCTCACAGTACGGGTCACCCCGTACAGCGCGATCGTTTAAAGCGGTGGATTTTTATCTTAACACAGAAATTTTATTTTGTCAACCTATTGATTATTTTTTATTTTGAATATATAATGTAGGATGAATATGTTTTTGAAGAAAGCGGAGGGATCGTGTCTTGCTTTTGGAATATGCAAAGACCTACCATGGAAAAAAAGTGGGCTTTATCGGCTTGGGGGTCAGTAACACCCCTATTCTCCGTCTGCTGGTGCAGGCGGGTGCCGTTTGCTCTGTAAGAGATATGAAGGAGCTTCCCCCGGAGGAAGCGGAGGCTTTGACCCGTGAGGGCGTGACCCTTCACTGCGGCGAAACCTATCTGGATGGAATCGACGAGGAGTTCCTGTTCCTCTCCCCTGCGGTACGTTCCGACCTGCCCAAGCTGGAGGAGGCACGGAAAAAAGGCACTGTTCTTACCAATGAGATGGAGGAATTCTTCCGTCTCTGCCCCTGCCCCATCATTGCGGTGACGGGAAGTGACGGCAAAACCACTACCACCACCCTCATCGCCAAGCTTTTGGAGGCGGAGGGGAAAACCGTGCATCTGGGCGGCAACATCGGCAGAAATCTGCTGTGCGAGCTGGATGCTATGACCAAGGAGCATTTTGCGGTGGTGGAGCTTTCCTCTTTTCAGCTGATGAAGATGACCCGCTCCCCTATGATCGCAGTGGTGACCAACATCTCCCCCAACCATCTCAACTGGCACGTGGACATGGAGGAATACGTTTCTGCCAAGGAAAGCATCTTCCTGTTCCAGCAACCTGCTGACAAATTGATTATCAACAAGGACGACAGCTACGCTACCCGCTGTGCTTCCAAGGCGAAGGGAACCGTGAAGTTCACCTCCGGAAAGCAAAAGGCAGACGTTTGGTTTGACGAAACGGGCATTTACCGCGGCGAGACCTTGGTGGTGAAGGATACGGAGATCCGTTTGGTGGGAGTTCACAACCGTTACAACTACGCCCAGGCTATCTGTGCTACGGAGGGTTTGGTTTCCGACGAGGCGATACGCAAGGTGGCAAGAGACTTTGGCGGTGTGGAGCATCGCTGTGAGTTTGTCAGAGAAAAGGATGGGGTGAAGTATTATAACTCCTCCATCGATTCCAGCCCCACCCGTACGGCGGCCTGCGTGAACAGCTTCAAGGTGCCCTTGGTGGTGATCTGCGGCGGATACGATAAGAACATCCCCCTGGAGCCTTTGGGCGAGCTGTTCCCCGGAAAGGTGAAGCACGCGGTGCTTTGCGGCGCTACCTCGGAAAAGATCGAAAAGGTACTCACGGACGTGGGATATACTGCGTTCACCCGGGTGGAAAGCTTTGAAGGAGCTGTAAAGCTGGCTTCCGAAAAGGCTTCTCCCGGAGACTGCGTGGTGCTTTCCCCTGCGGCGGCAAGCTTTGATATGTTCAAGAACTTTGCCGTGCGGGGCGAGACGTTTAAAAAACTTGTACAAGAATTGTAATCGTTACAGAAAGGATATACGGAATTATGGATCGCATTTATGACTTAGCGAAAGAGATGATCGCTTTGCCCGGCGTTTCCGGCGACGAGGCCAAGGCGCTCCCCGATCTGGAGAAGC